>NZ_JBSWXU010000006.1:0-76967 GCF_056160785.1 Mycobacterium sp. ABE4_509
CCCCCCCCCCCCCCCCCCCCCCCCCCCCCCCCCCCCCCCCCCCCCCCCCCCCCCCCCCCCCCCCCCCCCCCCCCCCCCCCCCCCCCCCCCTTTTTAATGATACGGCGACCACCGAGATCTACACACGACAGCCATCGTCGGCAGCGTCAGATGTGGAGAAGAGACAGGCCAGATCGCGATGGCCGAGGCGGTCGCGCACGCCTTCGCCACCGGCGAGCACCTGGCGGTGCAGGCCGGTACCGGCACCGGCAAGTCACTGGCCTACCTGGTACCGGCGATCGCGCGGGCGCTGGCCGACAACCGCCCCGTGGTGGTGTCGACGGCCACCATCGCGCTGCAGCGTCAGCTGGTCGAGCGCGATCTACCCCGGCTGGCCGACTCGCTGACCGGCGCGTTGCCCCGCCGCCCGGATTTCGCGTTGCTCAAAGGCCGCGGGAACTATCTGTGTCTCAACAAGATCCACAACGGAGCGCAGGCCGAACCGGACGACCGGCCCCAGGAAGAGCTGTTCTCACCGAAAGCGGTCAGCGCACTGGGCCGCGATGTGGCCAGGCTGACCGAGTGGTCCGAGACGACGCCGACCGGGGACCGCGACGAACTGGCACCCGGGGTGGCCGACCGGTCCTGGTCGCAGGTCAGCGTCTCGGCGCGGGAATGCATCGGGGTGTCGCGCTGCCCGTTCGGCACCGACTGCTTCGCCGAGCGTGCCCGTGAGCGCGCCGGCCGGGCCGACGTGGTGGTCACCAACCACGCGCTGCTGGCGATCGACGCGATGGGCGATGCGAACGTGCTGCCCGAACACGATCTGCTCGTCATCGACGAGGCCCACGAGCTGGCCGACCGGGTGACCGGGGTGGCCACCGCCGAGCTGTCGGCCACCAGCCTCGGGGTGGCGCAACGGCGGGCCGCGCGGGTCGTCACGCCCGAACTGGCGCAGCGCCTCGACGCCGCCACCGCCACGTTGTCCGCCGCCGTCTTCGAGGCCGCGCCGGGGCGGATCGACGTGCTCGACACGGAATTGGCCACCCATCTGACGGCCCTGCGCGACGCCGCGACCGCCGCGCGCAGCGACATCGACACCACACGGTCGGATCCGAAGTCCGCGTCGGCACGCGCCGAAGCGGCGACCGCGCTCATCGACGTCAGCGACACCGCCGCCCGCATCCTGGACTCCTTCGTACCCGCGATTCCCGACCGCACCGACGTGGTGTGGGTGGAGCGCATCGAGGACGCCCGGTCCGGCGCCCGGGTGCTGTTGCGCGTCGCACCGCTGTCGGTGGCGGGGCTGCTGCGCAGCAGGCTGTTCGACCACTCCACCGCGGTGCTGACGTCGGCCACTCTGACCATCGGCGGCGGCTTCGACGCGATGGCCCGGGACTGGGGCCTGACCGCCGCCTCGGCAACCGCGCGCGACACCGGCGACAAGGGCGACACCCGACGCTCCGACGACTCCGGCGCCGCCGAGAAGTCCGGCGGGACCACCGATTCCGGGGTACCGGCCTGGCGGGGCCTGGATGTGGGCTCACCGTTCGACCACGCCCGCTCGGGGATCCTCTACGTCGCCGCGCACCTGCCCCCACCGGGCCGCGACGGCACCGGCTCGGCTGAACAGGTCGACGAGATCACCGCGCTGATCACTGCCGCCGGCGGCCGCACGCTGGGGTTGTTCTCGTCGATGCGGGCGGCCAGGGCCGCCGCCGCGATCATGCGTGAACGCCTCGACACCCCGGTGCTGTGTCAGGGCGACGACAGCACCTCGGCACTGGTGCGGCAATTCTCCGACGACGAACCGACCTCGTTGTTCGGCACCCTGTCGCTGTGGCAGGGCGTCGACGTTCCCGGGCCCGCGCTGTCACTGGTGCTGATCGACCGCATCCCGTTTCCCCGCCCCGACGATCCGCTGCTCACCGCCCGCCAGCGGGCGATAGCGGCCCGGGGTGGCAACGGGTTCATGGCGGTCGCCGCCAGCCACGCCGCGCTGCTGCTCGCCCAGGGCGCGGGCCGGCTGCTGCGCCGCGTCGACGACCGCGGGGTCGTCGCGATCCTGGATTCGCGGATGGCCACCGCCCGCTACAGCGGCTTCCTGAAGTCCTCGCTACCTCCGTTCTGGCCGACCACCGACGGCGCGGCGGTTCGCGCCGCGCTGCAACGCCTGCGCGGCGCCGGCTGATCCGGTCCGGGCGCCCACCACGGCCGCGGCCTGGGGCCATCCACGGCTTCGCCCGCACTATCCTGGGAAACAGCTTTCCGCGGGCGCTCGGGCTCCGGACGGAAGGGGAGACATGGGTCGAGGACGCGTCGGGGTCGCGGTGAAAGGGTTGTTCGCCGCCTGCTCGGTGGTCGTCGCGACCGCCTGCTCGACGATGGTGGCCGGTGAGGCCGTCTCGGTGTTCGACAACCCGTTCAACGTCGCCGGGATGCCGGCCACCGACCACGTGACCGGGTTGCGGCCCAACGCCGCAGCTCCGACCCGCGACATCGACGGCACCGACGGCGGCCGCATCGACGAACTGGCCGGCAGTGCGATCAGCGACATCGAGCAGTACTGGCAGACCGCCTACCCCGAGACGTTCGGCGACGAGTTCACCCCCGTCCGCGCCCTGGTTTCCTGGGATGCTAACGGCTTCGACGGGATCTTCTGCGACGAAGACACCTATGGGCTGGTCAACGCCGGGTTCTGCTATCCGGAGCGCACGATCGGCTGGGACCGCGGCGAGATGCTGCCCTCGCTGCGTCGCGCGCACGGCGACCTGGGTGTGGCGATGGTGATGGCCCACGAGTACGGCCACGCGGTGTCCCGGCAGGCTCGGCTGACCGACGAGGAGACCGAGACCCTGGTGTCCGAGCAGCAGGCCGATTGTTTCGCCGGGGCATATCTGCGCTGGGTCGCCGAGGACAGTTCGCCCCGGTTCACGCTGAACACCGGTGAGGGCCTCAATACCGTGCTGGCCGGCGTGATCTCGTTCCGCGACCCGGTGCTCACCGAAGGCGACCCCGACGCCGGCTACGACGAGCACGGCTCGGCGTTCGAGCGGTTGTCGGCCTTCCAGTTCGGGTTCACCGACGGCCCCGCCGCATGCGCCGCGATCGACCTGCGCGAGATCGGTCAGCGCCGCGGGGATCTGCCGGTGCTGTTGCCCGAGGATCAGACCGGCGAGCTGCCGGTCACCGAGGAATCGGTGCGCTCCATCGTCGACGCGATGGAGATCCTGTTCACCCCGGACGATCCCCCGGCGCTGAGCTTCGCCGCCGAGAGGGCCGACACCTGCACCGATGCCCGGCCCAGCCCCCCGGCGTCTTACTGCCCGGCGACCAACACCATCGTGGTGGACATGCCCGCCCTGCAGGACCTCGGCGCTCCGCCCGACCCCGACGACGGGGCGGCGCTGGCCAGCGGCGACAACACCGCCTATTCGGTGCTGGTGTCCCGCTACATGGTGGCCCTGCAGCACGAACACGGCGGCGTCACGCTCGACAGCGCCAACGCGGCGCTGCGGACGGCCTGCCTGACCGGCGTCGCGACGGTCGAGATGTCGTCGGAAGTGACCACCCCCGACGGCAACACCATCGCGCTGACCGCCGGCGACGTCGACGAAGCGGTGTCGGGCATCCTCACCAACGGTCTGGCCGCCGGCGACGTCAACGGTGAGACGGTCCCGTCTGGGTTCTCCCGCATCGACGCGTTCCGGCTCGGCGTGCTCAGCGACACCGAGCGCTGCTTCGCTCGGTTCCCGTGACCCGGATCAGGCCAGAGTGACGAGCCCCAGTTCGCTGTCCCCGGCCAGCAGCCGGTGGTGGGGCAACACCCGCACCGTGTAGCCGACCGGACCGGTGACCGGCAGCGACATCGTCGCGGCGAATGCGTGTGCTCCGTGGTCGGTCCTGACGGTGTGGCTCATCGGCACCGTGACTGGGTCGAGCAGCGTCGCGCTGCCGTCGACCCGGCCGATCACCGCCTGCACCACCACGTCACCGGGGTGCAGCCCGTCGAGCTGCACCAGCGCCGTCAGCGTCAGCTCGGAGCCCAGCAGCGGGGTGTCGGGCAGCCCCGAGCTGTCCACGTCGTCGACCGAGATCCGCGGCCAGGACCGCTCGACGCGGCGCCGGTAGGCGGCCAGCTCGCGAGCCGCTCCGAACGGCTGGGCGAGGTCTCCCCGGCCGGAGCCGGCGGGCTCGATGGTCTGGCGCAGCGACCGCGCGGCCGGAAGGTAGTACTTCTCGGTGTAGTCGCGCACCATCCGGGAGGCCAGCACCTTGGGCCCGAGCACCTGCAGGGTGTGGCGCACCATCTCGACCCACCGGGTGGGGGTGCCCCGCTGGTCGCGGTCGTAGAACTTCGGGACGACCGCCTGCTCGAGCAGGTCGTAGAGCGCGGCGGCTTCCAGGTCGTCGCGGCGGCTCTGGTCGGACAGGCCGTCGGCGGTGGGGATCTCCCACCCGTTCTCCCCGTCGAACCACTCGTCCCACCAGCCGTCGCGGATCGACAGGTTGAGTCCCCCGTTGAGCGCGCTCTTCATCCCCGAGGTGCCGCAGGCCTCGAGCGGGCGCAACGGGTTGTTCAGCCAGACGTCGCAGCCGTGATAGAGGGTGCGGGCCATCGACATGTCGTAGTCGGGCAGGAAGGCGAACCGGTGCCGGACGTCGTGGCGGTCGGCGAAGCGGACGATCTGCTGGATGAGCGCCTTGCCGCCCTCGTCGGCCGGATGCGCCTTGCCTGCGACGATCAGCTGCAGGGGCCGCTGTTCGTCGAGCAGCAGCCGCGCCAGACGTTCGGGGTCGCGCAGCATCAGCGTCAACCGCTTGTAGGTGGGCACCCGGCGGGCGAACCCGATCGTGAGCACATCGGGATCGAAAGCCGTTGATATCCAAGCGAGCTCGGCCTCGGCCGCACCGCGTTGCAGCCACGAACGACGCAACCGGTCGCGGACGTCGGTGACCAGCGCCGCCCGCAGCTGACCGCGGATCCACCACATGTGCCCCGGGTCGACCTGCTGCAACCGCTCCCAGACGTGCGGCTCGCTGAGCTGGCCCAGATCGTGGCTGCCCAACAGTTCGCGGCCCAGCTCCAGCCACTGCGGCGCGGCCCACGTGGGCCCGTGCACGCCGTTGGTGATCGAGCCGATCGGCACCTCGGCGGCGTCGAATCCCGGCCACAGGTCGTTGAACATCTCGCGGCTGACGCGTCCGTGCAGCAGCGAGACACCGTTGGCGCGCTGAGCCAGCCGCAGCCCCATGTGGGCCATGTTGAACTTCGATGCGTCCTCTTCGGCCCCGAAGGCCAGGATGCGATCGACCGGAACTCCGGGCAGCAGCCGTGATCCCCGGTTGTCGGGCCCGGGTCCGAAGTAGCGCTCCACCAGATCGATCGGGAACCGGTCGATGCCCGCGGCCACCGGCGTGTGGGTGGTGAACACCGTCGACGAGCGGACCACCGTCAGCGCGGTGTCGAAGTCCAGGCCCGCGCCGATCAGCTCGCGGATGCGCTCGACACCGAGGAAGCCGGCGTGCCCCTCGTTCATGTGGAACACCTCGGGTGCGGGCAGGCCCCGTAGCTCGGTGTAGGCGCGGATGGCGCGCACACCGCCGATGCCGGCGAGGATCTCCTGCCGGATCCGATGCTCCTGATCGCCGCCGTAGAGCCGGTCGGTGACGGTCCGCACGCTGTGATCGTTTTCCGGGATGTCCGAATCGAGCAGCAGCAACGGTATGCGGCCCACCTGCGCGATCCAGATCCGCGCCGCCAGCGCCACCCCGTCGGGCAGCGCGAGCTCGATGAGCACCGTGTCGCCGGCGGCGTCGGTGAGCAGCCGCAGCGGCAGACCCTGCGGATCCACCGCGGGGTAGCTCTCGTGCTGCCAGCCGTCGGCGGTCAGCGACTGCCGGAAGTACCCGGAGCGGTAGTGCAACCCCACCGCGATCAGCGGGAGCCCGAGGTCCGACGCCGACTTGAGATGGTCGCCGGCGAGGATGCCCAGACCGCCGGAGTAGTTCGGCAGCACCTCGGCAACCCCGAACTCCATCGAGAAGTACGCGATGCCGTGTGGCAGCGCGCCCGCCTCACCTGCATCTTCGGCGTCGTCGGCTGCCATTTCAGCACCCAGCTGCTGATACCACAGCGGCCTGGTGAGGTAGTTGTCCAGATCGGCGGCCAGCGCTTCCACCCGCCCGACGAACGAGGCGTCGGCGGCCAGCTCCTCGAGCCGCTCGGGCCCGACGTGGCCGAGCATCGCCACCGGGTCTCCTCCGGTGAACTGCCACAGCTCGGTGTCGATCGATTCGAACAGGTCCTGGGTGGGCTTGTCCCACGACCATCGCAGGTTCTTCGACAACCGCTCGAGCGGGGCGAGCCGGTCGGGCAGGTGGGCACGGACGGTGAACCGACGAAGAGCCTTCACACACGATCACCTTACTGGCGTCTGGCAAACCCTTCGGGGCCATCGGACGAGCCGCCGCACGATCACTCTTCGCCCTCCGCGTGATTGAGCTGCGCACTACGGTGGGTATAGGCGCGACAAGGCTTGCACACGGAGCCGGGACCGACACCGGACTATGACGGTGTGCGCGACCCACGCCGCGCGGATGTTTCGGATGTGGCAGGCCGCGCACGATGCGCGGATGGCAGGAGTGGGAGGAAACGGGCAAGTGACCGCCGGCCGTATCGAGATCGACGATGTTGCCCCTGTGGTGTCCAGCGGACGATTTCCCGCCAAAGCGGTCGTCGGGGAAGTCGTGCCGGTCACGGCCACGGTGTGGCGTGAAGGCCATGACGCCGTCGCGGCCACGCTGGTCGTGCGCTATCACGGCACGTCCTATCCGGCCCTGGCCGAGGAACCGCCGGGCCGGACGAACCAGGCCGAGGCCATCCCGATCGACGAGGTCGTCAGCCCTGCCCCCCGGGTACGTCCCGCCACGTACCCGATGGCGTTGGGGCGCACCCCGGACGTGTTCCACGGCCAGTTCGTGCCGGACGCCGTCGGGCTGTGGACGTACCGGGTCGACGGGTGGGGCGACCCCATCGCGACCTGGCGCAAGCATGTGATCGCCAAACTGGACGCCGGCCAGAGCGAAGGTGAGCTGTCCAACGACCTGCTGGTCGGTGCCCGACTGCTGGAGCGGGCCGCCACCGGCGTTCCCCGGCAGGACCGGTACCCGCTGATCCAGGCCGTGGAGCGGCTGCGCGAGCCCGGCGACCCGTTCTGGCGTGCCGGCCCGGCGCTGGCCCCGGAGGTCACCGAACTGGTCGACCAGTATCCGCTGCGCGAATTGGTCACCCGCGGTGAACAGCACGGGGTGTGGGTGGACCGGCCGCTGGCCCGGTTCAGCTCCTGGTACGAGTTGTTCCCCCGGTCGACGGGTGGATGGGACAGCGCCGGCAACCCCGTGCACGGCACCTTCGCCACCTCGGCCAAGGCACTGCCCCGGGTGGCCCGGATGGGATTCGACATCGTCTACCTGCCACCCATCCACCCGATCGGCAAGGTGCACCGCAAGGGCCGCAACAACAGTGTCACCGCCGGCCCCGACGACGTCGGCTCGCCGTGGGCGATCGGCAGCGACGAGGGCGGCCACGACGCCGTGCATCCGGATCTGGGAACCATCGAGGATTTCGACGAGTTCGTCGGCGCCGCTCGGGCCGAGGGGCTCGAGGTGGCCCTGGACCTGGCACTGCAGTGCGCCCCCGACCATCCGTGGGCGCGCGAGCACCCGGAGTGGTTCACCGTGCTCCCCGACGGCACCATCGCCTATGCGGAGAACCCGCCCAAGAAATACCAGGACATCTATCCGCTGAACTTCGACAACGAACCGACCGGTCTGTACGAAGAGGTCCTGCGGGTGGTCAAGTACTGGATCTCCCACGGGGTCAAGGTCTTCCGCGTCGACAACCCGCACACCAAGCCGCCCAACTTCTGGGCGTGGCTGATCGGCGAGATCAAGAACATCGACCCCGACGTGCTGTTTCTGGCCGAAGCGTTCACCCGCCCGGCCCGGTTGTTCGGGCTGGCCAAGCTCGGTTACACCCAGTCCTACACCTATTTCACCTGGCGCACCGCCAAGTGGGAACTGACCGAGTTCGCCGAATCGATCGCCGAGCACGCCGACTACGCCAGGCAGAGCCTGTGGACGAACACCCCCGACATCCTGCATGAGAGCCTGCAACACGGCGGCCCGGGAATGTTCGCCATCCGCGCGGTGATGGCCGCGACGATGAGCCCGACCTGGGGCATGTATTCGGGCTACGAACTCTTCGAGCACCGAGCGCTGCGGGAGGGCAGCGAGGAGTATCTGAACTCCGAGAAGTACGAGCTGCGGCCCCGTGACTTCGACGCCGCCCTCGCCGACGGCGAATCCCTCGAGCCGTTCATCACCCGGCTCAACGAGATCCGCCGGGTCCATCCGGCGCTGCAGCAGTTGCGCACCATCACCTTCCACCACATCGACAACGACGCGATTCTGGCCTACAGCAAATTCGATCCGGCCTCCGGCGATCAGGTGCTCGTGGTGGTGAGCCTCAACGCGTTCGGCCCGGAGGAGGGCACGCTGTGGCTCGACATGGGCGCGTTGGGAATGGAACAGCAGGACCGGTTCTGGGTACGCGACGAGATCACCGGAGAGGAATACCAATGGGGCCAGAGCAACTACGTGCGACTCGAGCCGGCCCACGCCGTCGCTCACGTGCTCAACATGCCCCAAGTTCCCGCTGACCAACGAATGAACCTGCTGCGTAGGGAGTGACGACATGACCAACGCGTCAAACCTGACCGATCAGATCGACAGCCCGAACCTTCGGCCGCACACCGCCGACCTGAACCGGTTGCTGGCCGGCGAGCACCACGATCCGCACTCGGTGCTGGGCGCCCACGAATACGGTGACCACACGGTGATCCGGGTCTACCGGCCCCACGCGGTGCGGATCAACGCGCTGATCGGCGGTGCCCGGTTGCCCCTGCAGCACATCGAGTCAGGGTTGTTCGCCGTCGCGGTGCCCTACACCGATCTCGTCGACTATCGGCTCGAGATCGCCTACTCAGAGGACGAGTCGGCCTTCGTGCACACCGTCGCCGACGCGTACCGGTTCCTGCCCACCCTGGGTGAGATGGACCTGCACCTGTTCGGCGAGGGCCGCCATGAACGCCTCTGGGAGGTGCTGGGCGCCCACCCGCGCAGTTTCACCACCGCCGACGGTGTCGTCGACGGCGTCTCCTTTGCGGTGTGGGCGCCGAACGCCAAGGGCGTCGGGGTGATCGGCGATTTCAACCACTGGGGCAACGAGGCGCAGATGCGCGCGCTGGGGTCGACGGGGGTCTGGGAGCTGTTCTGGCCGGGCTTCCCCGAGGACGGCCTCTACAAGCTGCGGGTGCACGGCGCCGACGGTGCGGTCACCGAGCGCGCCGACCCGATGGCCTTCGCCACCGAGGTGCCGCCGCAGACCGCCTCAAGGGTCTTCGAGAGCCACTACACCTGGGCCGACGAGGAGTGGATGTCGCAGCGCGCCCTGCGCAACCCGGTGTTCGAACCGATGAGCACCTATGAGGTGCACCTGGGCTCGTGGCGGCCGGGGCTGAGCTACACCGAACTGGCCGACCAACTCACCGAATACGTTCTTCAGCACGGCTTCACCCACGTCGAGATGCTGCCCGTGGCCGAGCACCCGTTCGGCGGGTCGTGGGGCTATCAGGTCACGTCCTACTATGCGCCGTCGTCGCGGTTCGGCACCCCCGACGAATTCCGCTACCTCGTCGACATGCTGCACCAGGCCGGCATCGGCGTGCTCGTGGACTGGGTCCCCGCGCATTTCCCCAAGGATGCCTGGGCGCTGGGCCGCTTCGACGGCACCCCGCTCTACGAACATGCCGACCCGCGCCGCGGCGAGCAACTCGACTGGGGCACCTACGTTTTCGACTTCGGCCGCACCGAGGTGCGCAACTTCCTGGTGGCCAACGCGCTGTACTGGCTGCAGGAGTTCCACATCGACGGGCTGCGCGTCGACGCGGTCGCATCGATGCTCTATCTGGACTACTCCCGCCCCGAGGGCGGCTGGACCCCCAACATCTACGGGGGCCGGGAGAACCTGGAGGCGGTGCAGTTCCTGCAGGAGATGAACGCCACCGTGCACAAGATCAACCCCGGCATCGTCACCATCGCCGAGGAATCGACCTCGTGGCCGGGCGTCACCCGCCCCACCAACCTCGGCGGCCTGGGCTTCTCGATGAAGTGGAACATGGGCTGGATGAACGACACGCTGGAGTTCGTCAAGCGTGATCCGATCTACCGCACCTACCACCACCACGAGATGACGTTCTCGATGCTGTATGCGTTCAGCGAGAACTACGTGCTGCCGATCAGCCACGACGAGGTGGTCCACGGCAAGGGCACACTGTGGGGCCGGATGCCGGGCAACGACCACACCAAGGCCGCCGGGATCCGCGAGTTGCTGGCCTACCAGTGGGCACATCCGGGCAAGCAGCTGCTGTTCATGGGCCAGGAGTTCGGCCAGCGCGCGGAGTGGTCCGAAGAGCGCGGGGTGGACTGGTTCCAGCTCGACGAGCAGGGCTTCTCCAACGGCATCCTGAAGATGATGACCGACGCCAACGAGGTCTATCGGACCCGCCGGGCGCTGTGGTCGCGCGACACCCAGCCCGACGGCTATTCGTGGATCGACGCCAACGACTCGGCCAACAACGTGCTGAGCTTCATGCGGTTCGGCGACGACGGCTCGATGATGGCCTGTGTGTTCAACTTCTCGGGCAGCGAGCACAGCCGCTACCGCCTGGGGCTGCCGCACGCGGGCACCTGGCGCGAGGTGCTCAACACCGACTCCGACACCTACAACGGTTCGGGCATCGGCAACTACGGTGCGGTCGAGGCGACCGAGGATCCGTGGCACGGCCGGCCGGCCTCGGCGGTGATGGTGCTGCCGCCGATGTCGGCGCTGTGGTTCGAACCCGCGTGAGCGCCGAAACGGCATTCCGGCAGCGAAAGTGCGAGTGATCCCCTGCTGGAATGCCGTTTCGGCGGAGCCGAGCGTCAGTACAGGGCGCTGGCGAGGTCGCGGCGCCCGGCGATCACCACGGGATCCGCGGGGTCGAACAGCTCGAACAACTCGATCAGCCGGGTGCGCACCGCGGTGCGCTCGTCGCCGGCGGTGCGCTTGACCAGACCGGTCAACCGCGCGAAGGCGGCCTCGATGTTCTGCTCGAGAATCTCGACGTCGGCCGCGGCGAACGCCGCCTCGATGTCGCCGGGTGCGGCATCGGCGACGGCCACCGCGTCGCGCGGCGCGGCGGTGGCGCGCTGCAGGAAAGCGATCTGACGAACCGCCCCCTTGGCCTCCGGGTGGTTCGGGTCGGCGTCCAGGATCGCCTGGTAGGCGCTGCGCGCCGCATCGAAGTCGCCGTCGTCGAGGAATGCCCGGGCCTGTTCGACCTGGGGGTCCACCTGTTCGGGCGCTTCGGCCTCGCCGGTCCCGCTGAGCTTGCCGGCGGTCGCCTCGAGCAGCGAATTCACCCAGCGGCGCAGCTGCTCGGGCGGCTGCATGCCCTGAAAGCTCGACAGCGGCTGGCCGGCGGCCAGCGCCACCACCGTCGGCACGCCCTCCACGCCGAACATCTGCGCCACCCGCGGCACGGTGTCGACGTTGACGGTCGCCAGCGACCACTTCGGGCCGTCCTGGGCGGCCAGGCCGGCGAGCACCTCGCCGAGCTGGACGCTGGAGTCGCTGCGCGGCGACCACAACAGCACCACGACGGGCACCTCGTTGGAGCGGACCAGCACCTCGGCTTCGAGGTTGGCCTCGCTGACCTCGACGCCGCCCGGGGCCCCGGCCGGAGCGGCCGAACCACCCTCGCTAGGGGTCGCCCGCTGCTTGAGGGCCGACAGGTCGACAGCGCCCGCCATCGCCGGCGAGATTCGGGGTCCAGGACGAGTCACAGCATCAAGTGTGTCACGTCGTTTCAGGCACCGTCGGACCCGGTCGGCCCACGCCCGCCGCCACCGGTCCCGAACCGATCCGACCCGTCCGATCAGCCCATATGAGGAAGATCACACTGCCCAGTGGCACGATGCCGGCCAGCAACGCCAGCAACCACGTCGTGATGTTCCAGCGGTGCGCCACGCCGACCGCCAGTGCCGCAACCACGAAGGCGATGAAGATGCCGCCGTGCACGGGCCCGAAGACCTTCACCCCGATCTCGGTCTGCGGTGCGCCGAGATACTTGAAGTACATGCCGATCAGCAGACCGACCCAGCTGACGGCCTCCGCCAACGCGATCAACCGGAACCATCCCGCCGCGCTGCGGAGGTCGTATGCACTTGCCTGGCTAGCCATGACCGCCATTGTGCCGGACCGCGGCGCCGGCTACTACATTGCGTCGTTGACCAGGTGCGCCACTCAGGGACGCCGCAGGATCAGGGCGTCACCCTGGCCACCGGCGCCGCACAGTGCGGCGACGGCGTAGCCGGACCCCTTCCGGGCCAGCTCCAGTGCCGCATGCAGCGTGATCCGTGCACCCGACATGCCGATCGGATGCCCGATGGCGATCGCCCCGCCGTTGGTGTTGACCTTGGCCGACGTGGTGGCCTCGTCGAGGCCCAGCTCCTTGGTCGAGGCCAGCGCCACCGCGGCGAAGGCCTCGTTGATCTCGATCACATCCACGTCGGCGATCGAGATGCCCTCCTTGGCCAGGGCCTTCTTGATCGCGTTGGCCGGCTGGCTCTGCAGCGTGGAGTCCGGGCCGGCGACCACGCCGTGGGCGCCGATCTCGCACAGCCACTCCAGGCCCATTTCTTCGGCCTTCGCCTTGCTCATCACCACGACCGCGCAGGCCCCGTCGGAGATCTGCGACGCCGAACCCGCGGTGATCGTGCCGTCCTTGCGGAACGCCGGGCGCAGTCCGGCCAGCGACTCGGCCGAGGTGTCGGCGCGAATGCCCTCGTCCTCGGTGAACTCGACGGGATCGCCCTTGCGCTGCGGGATCTCGACCGGCACCACCTCGTCGGCGAACACCCCGTCCTTCCAGGCACGGGCGGCCTTCTGATGCGAGGTCGCGGCAAACTCGTCCTGCTGGGCGCGGGTGAACTGATCGGCGTCGTTGCGCTGCTCGGTCAGCGCGCCCATCGGCTGGTCGGTGAACACGTCGTGCAGACCGTCGTAGGCCATGTGGTCGAGCGCGGTCACATCGCCGTACTTGTAGCCCGAGCGACTGTTCATCAACAGGTGCGGGGCCTGGCTCATCGACTCCTGGCCTCCGGCGACCACCACGTCGAACTCCCCGGCCCGGATCAACTGATCGGCCAGGGCGATGGCGTCAATGCCCGACAGACACATCTTGTTGATCGTCAGCGAGGCCACGTCCCAGCCGATGCCGGCCGCCACCGCGGCCTGGCGCGCAGGCATCTGACCTGCACCGGCGGTGAGCACCTGGCCCATGATCACGTACTCGACGGCTGAGGCGGGAACCCGCGACTTCTCCAGCGCGCCGGCAATGGCGACTGCACCCAGATCGCTGCCGGAGAAGTCCTTGAGCGAACCCATCAACCTACCCACCGGCGTGCGAGCTCCAGCAACAATTACCGACGTCGTCATCAATTCCTCCAACTGCGTTTCCCGGGGCCGCACAAAGGCTATACAGCAGACCCGAGCTGTTCGAATCCGATCTGTTTAGGTTACCTTTGCGTTATGACCGCCGAGCAGACTGACGCCCGTCCGGTACTGGCCACCGCGCTGGTCACCGCCATCGACCATGTGGGCATCGCGGTGCCCGACCTGGACGCGGCCATCAAGTGGTACCACGACCATCTCGGCATGATCGTGCTGCACGAGGAGATCAACGAGGAGCAGGGCGTCCGCGAGGCGATGCTGTCGGTGCGCGGCGCCCCGGTCGGCAGCGTGCAGCTGCAGTTGATGTCGCCGATCGACGAGACCAGCACCATCGCCAAGTTCATCGACAAGCGCGGCCCCGGCCTGCAGCAGCTGGCCTACCGGGTCAGCGACATCGATGCGCTGACCGAGCGGTTGCGCGAGCAGGGCGTGCGGCTGCTCTACGACGCCCCACGGCGCGGCACCGCCGACTCCCGGATCAACTTCATCCATCCCAAGGACGCCGGCGGCGTGCTGATCGAAATCGTCGAGCCCGCCCCCGACAAGCACTGACGGTCACCGACCCTCCGCCCACCGCTCAGGACCAGCGCCGGGTCGGACCCCGGTTCGCTCTGTTCGCCCAGCACGGCGTGTGCCAGTGCCGGCGATCTTCGAGGCCTTCGGCACTGTCGGCCGGCCACGCGACCACGTGGGCGATGCCGGGCCTGATCTCGTGGTCGCAGCCGGGACACCGGTAGAACTTGGTCGCGCGGCCCGCCGCGACGAGCCGCACCTCGTAGTCATGGCCGTCCGGACCCGGCTCGATCCGCCGCGACGGCGCGAACAGGCCGCGTTCGGGATTGCGCGGCCGCCCTTTGCGGCCCGCCGGTCGCCGCCGGGCCATCAGAACAACCGGTACTCGTCGCTGTCCATGCCGCGCATCTTGTCGTAGTCCAGCGTCAGGCACCTGATGCCGCGGTCGGTCGCCAGCGTGCGCGCCTGCGGCTTGATCTGCTGGGCCGCGAACACCCCGGCGACGGGCGCCAGCACCGAGTCCCGGTTGAGCAACTCGAGATAGCGGGTCAGTTGTTCGACACCGTCAATCTCGCCGCGCCGCTTGATCTCGACCGCCACCGACCGGCCCTGGTCGTCGCGGCACAGCAGATCGACTGGGCCGATCGGGGTCATGTACTCCCGCCGCACCAGGGTGTAGCCGGCGCCGAGCAACTCGACGTGTTCGGCCAGCAGCGCCTGCAGGTGTGCCTCGACACCGTCCTTCACCAAGCCGGGATCCACACCGAGCTCGTGGCTGGAGTCGTGCTCGACGTCCTCGACGGTGATCCGCAGCTGTTCGCCGGCCTTGTTCTCGACCACCCACACCGGGGTGTCGCCGTCGGGATCCTCGACCACCCAGCAGGGTGGGCTCATCCAGTTCAACGGTTTGTAGGCACGGTCGTCGGCGTGCACGCTCACCGAGCCATCAGCCTTGAACAGCAACAGCCGTCGCGCTGAGGGCAGGTGCGCGGTGAGCCGACCGACGTAGTCCACAGTGCACTGGGCGATCACAAGACGCACCGATCCACCCTAACCGCCACAGGCGGTGGTTAGGCTGGCGCCACCATGACGGGCGACAAGACGGCGGCACAACGACTCGGCCGCCTGTTGGAACGCGTGACCAACCAGAGCCCGCGGATGGCCTCGGTCCCCGAGTACGGGTCGTGGATTCTGGGGCGTGTCTCGGAGAGCCAGCGCCGGCGCCGGGTGCGGATCCAGATCATCCTGACCACCTTCGTCATCGTCGCCAACCTGATCGGCATCGGCGTGGCCACCCTGGTCGTCACCGTCGCGTTTCCGATCCCCAGCGTGTTCGCTCCCGAAGTCGCGTGGATCTCCTTCATCGCGGTGCCGGTGTATCTGGTGGCCGCACTGGTGGTCGGCGTGTTCTGGGCGACCCAGCGGGTGATGAACAACGTCCGGTGGGCCATCGAGGAGCGCGCCCCCACCACCGAGGATCAGTACAACACCTTCCTCGCACCGTGGCGGCTGACCCGAGTCCTGTTGGTGCTGTGGGGACTTGGCGCGGTCATCTTCACGACGATATACGGCCTGCAGGACAGCGAGTACATCCCCAAGTGGCTGCTCGGCGTCAGCTTTCCGGGCATCGTAGTATCGGCCAGCTGCTACCTGTTCACCGAGTTCGCCCTGCGCCCGGTGGCCGCCCAGGCACTGGAGGCAGGAAGGCCGCCACGGCGCTTCGCCGAGGGCCTGATGGGCCGCACGATGCTGGTCTGGGCGCTGGGCTCGGGCGTGCCGGTGCTCGGAATCTTCCTGGCCGCGGCGATCACGCTGATCCAGCGTAACCTGACACCCACCCAGTTCACCGTCGCGGTGATGATTCTGGCGGCCTTCGCCCTCGTCTTCGGCGCCATCCTGATGTGGATCCTGTCGTGGCTCACGGTCACCCCGGTGCGGGTCGTCCGCTCGGGGATGAACCGGGTCGAGCGCGGTGACCTGGACACCAACGTGGTGGTCTTCGACGGCACCGAACTCGGACAGCTGCAGCGCGGCTTCAACGCGATGGCCGCCGGCCTGCGGGAACGGGAGCGGGTCCGCGACCTGTTCGGCCGCCACGTCGGCCGTGAGGTCGCCGCACTGGCGGAACAGGAACGCCCGAAACTCGGCGGCGAGGAACGCCACGCCGCAGTCGTATTCGTCGACATCATCGGGTCGACGAAGCTGGTGACCAGCCTGCCCGCGGCCGATGTGGTCGAACTGCTCAACAGGTTCTTCGCGGTCATCGTCGAGGAGGTCGACCGTCATCACGGCCTGGTGAACAAGTTCGAGGGCGACGCGGTGCTCGCGGTGTTCGGCGCACCGGTGTCGCTGGAGCATCCCGAGGACGAATCCCTGGCGGCCGCCCGCGCGATCGGCCGACGGCTGCGCACCGAGGTCCCCGAGTGCGAAGCCGGCATCGGGGTGGCTTCCGGAACCGTGGTGGCCGGCAACGTCGGTGCCCGGGAACGCTTCGAGTACACCGTGATCGGTGAGCCGGTCAACGAGGCGGCGCGGCTGTGCGAGCTGGCCAAGGATGTCGCCCAACGGGTGGTCGCGACTGCGGGGACGGTGCACCGCGCCACCGAGAACGAAAGCGCGCGATGGTCGTTGGGTGAGACGGTGACGCTGCGCGGCTATGCCGAACCGACCCGGCTGGCCGTACCCGAGTGGGCTTCCCACGTGGCACCCGCGGCCGGAGCCAGTCGCGATCGACCGGACTCCGGCAGCGTCAGTCGCCCTCCGGAGCAGACCGGGCCGGGCGACTGATCCACTCGCCGGTACGGCGCGCCGCTGTCCACGCCGCCCACGCCAGCGCCGAGACCAACGCGCTGTCATCTCGGAGAACATCGCGGGCTGCGGAGATGTCCTCGCCCGAAACCTGTTGTGGAGCAAGTGCGGTGAGGAGTCCTAGGCGTGTGCTCGGCCGGAGTTCCGCAGGTAGTTCCTGGGTGTGTTCGAGAGTCCAGGAACTACTGACGGACTGCGGTTCACCCTGCCAATCCGCCACTGCGGCGCGAACGACGGCCCGGCCGGGCTCCGGGAGGTGAGGGGTGACCTCGAGGCAGTCGGTCAGTGCGGCGAAGGCCCGAGCCACCGGCTCCGAGGCGGACGCCCAAAGAAGATCTGGGGGCAGCGGTCGAGTCGGGAGCCGGCCGGTAGAGAGCCCGCCGACCCGTTCGCGGCGGGCATTGCCCGAGAGAACCACCGCCCCCGCCCTCCTCAGCAGCGCCTTCATCCGCCTCCCGCCGGGAAGGAACGTCTCGTCGAGCACGACGAGTACCACTCGGGCCAGGAAGTGGAACTCCACTGCGGTGCCAATGTAGTCGGGAAGGAGTTCGGGCCCGAACGGCGCGGGCGGCCCACCCCACGCGGCGGTCCCTCGCGCCCACGCGACCAGGTCGGCATGCGGTCCTGCCGGTCGCCCATGGGCCAGAAGTCCCTTGGCCGTCGCACCGTCACCCGCCGCGTAGAGCATCGTGGTATGCGCGTCGACGCACCACGGACACCGCAGGGAAGTCGCGACAGCAGCCGCGATAGCTTCCTTGGGAGCGCGGGCCGCTCGTCCGGCGAGTAGCGTTTCGCGCAGGCTAGCCCAGCTTGCCGCGAGCAGTTCGGGATTGGGCGAGAACATCAGTACTGGCTCGGGAACGCGGCCAAAGTCACGTCGGGCCTCGGAATAGATTTCGGCGACGTCACCGTCGGCGCGCCGCGGAGCGACGGGCTCGAGGTAGTTCACGAACTTCACGGGGTGTCCCCCTTCTCGGTAGTTCCAGCCCGCGCGAGCGCGCTGTCGATCGCGCGCCGTGCCAGGTCTCCGGCCGCGTCATCATCGAGAAGCTGACGGGCCCAGTTCGTTTCCAGGGCGTAGGCGTGCAGTTCGAAGGCGAGTTGGTGGGCGTCGGTATCTGCGCGCAGCTCACCGAGGTCGATCGCCTGCTCGACCTCGGAGGCGATGGCATTGATCGCCGAGCGGCCGATCTCGGCGATCCGGTCCCGCACCGGGCCGGGGCGGGAGTCGACATCGGCCGACGCCGCGATGAAGAAGCAACCACCCGGAAAAACATTGCTCTCGAGATAGCCGATCCAATTCCGCATCAGTTCGCGCAGCCTGGCCAAACCCGCCTCGGCCATCATCGCGGGCGCGATCACCTCGCGGGCGAACACCTCGAGGGCAGCATCGACAGTTGCCATCTGCAACTGCTCCTTTGCCCCGAAGTGACGGAACAAACCGGACTTGCTCATATCCAGCTGGGCGGCCAGGTCTCCGATCGAGAGCCCGGACAGACCATTGACCGAGGCGGTGTTCATCGCTGCGGCCAGGACCCGCTCCCTGGTCGCACGGCCGGACTCCGCGCTAGGCAACCGAGCCTCGCTCGACTGTGGTTGCGGGTTCGCCGAATTCGGCGACGAGTGGCTGGAAGCGATCCAGTGCAGCGACGACGTCGTCACGGCCGGCGGAAGGCAATGCGAGCGCCACCTCGTTCACCCCGGCAGCGCGGTAGGCGTCCAACGCAGCAGGGTCGCCCGCCGAGGAATGGACGCAGACGTGCGCCTGGGCCGGGTCTCGGTCGACCGCTTCGAAGGCGCCCCGCAATGCGGGAAGCGCCGAGAGGACATCTCCGTAGCCTTCGATCGGCTGCCAGCCGTCCCCGTGCCTGGCGATCGTGGCGAAGAGCCTCGCCCCGGCGCGGCAACCGAACAGCACAGGCGGCGCCGCGGCCGGCTTGGGCCAGGCCCAGGAGGGCGGGAACGACACATGACTACCGACGTAGCCGGCCGGCTCGGAGGCCCACAAGGTGCGCATTGCTGACAACTTGTCGATCGTGATGGCGACGCGATCGCTGAACAGCACCCCGTGATCGGCGAGTTCTTCTACATTCCAACCAAATCCGACTCCGAGCACCAATCGGCCGTGTGACATGTGGTCGATCGAGGCGATCTGTTTGGCAAGCAGTATCGGATCGTGGACGGCGACCAGGCACGCGCCGGTGCCCACCCGCAGTCGAGTGGTCACTGCAGCCACAGCGGCGAGTGCGACGAACGGGTCGTAGCAGCGGTAGTACCACTCCGGCAGGTCGCCACCGGGCCACGCCGTTTGCCGCGCGGTAGGCACGTGCGTCTTCTCGGGGACATAGAGGGCGTCGAACCCACGCTCCTCGGCCCACACTCCGACGTCCTGCGGTGGCGGGGTCCGGTCGGTGACGAACTGCATGACGGACAGTCGCATTGCCGCTCCCTCTATTAGGCACGATCGTTCGTGCTTAATAGTGAAGTTAAGGCGGTCCGCAACGGAAAGTCAAGCGCCCGCGGTGGCCGCTACGAGTGCTGAGCCCCAGACGGCCGAGTGGTGCGCAGGAACTCCTTCGCCGCCTCGACGGCGCCCTCGACGGTGTGGAACCGAGCCACCTCCAGCTCCCGCGCATCGGCGGTGACCATCCCGTCCGGGTCGACAAGAAAGCCCGCCCTACCCTCGGCGCGCAACTCGGATGCCATACCGGACAGCAACCCGCGCGCGGCGTCATCGATGTCGTCGACCCGGGAGACGTCGAGGATCACGACCTCGAAGCTGTCGCGGTCCCGATCGGCGATACGCAGCACCTGTTCGGCACCGCTGAACAGCAGGTCCCCGTGAGTCTCGTAGACGCGGACGCCCGGATGCGGTTCGTAACTGGCCCGCAGGGTCGACCGGGACTCCCGCGCCACGGTCAGGAAGTGCAGGCCCAGCTGCTCGGATAGGCTGCGGCACACCCGGACTCCGCGCACGCTATTGCCCTTGGCGTCCAACCGTGGTGAGTACACCCCGATGCCGAGCTGACCGGGCAGCACCGCCACGATCCCGCCGCCGACCCCGCTCTTGGCGGGCATACCCACGGCACTGACCCAGTCCCCGGCCGCGTCGTACATGCCACAGGTCACCATCACCGACAACGTGCGTTTCACCACCGCCGCACCACTGACCCGGCGGCCGGTCTGCGGGTTGACGCCGCCACGAGCCAGGGTCGCACCCATCTTGGCAAGGTCGGTCGCGGTGACCCGCAGCGAGCACTGCCGGTAGTACACGTCGAGCACCTCGTCGGGGTCGTCGTCGAGCACCCCGAAGCTGGCCAGCATGTATCCGATGGCCCGGTTGCGGCTTCCGGTCGCCTTCTCCGAGGCGTACACCTGCTCGTCGAGCTCGAGCCGGCGTCCGGCGTACGCCGAGTAGAAGTCCTGGATGGCCGTGAAGCGCTCTGCCGGCGACGACGCCGGTATCAGCGACACGGCCGCGATGGCACCCGCGTTGATCATCGGGTTCTTCGGGATCTTGGTGGCGCTGTCGACACTGATCTCGTTGAAGGCCTCCCCGGAGGGCTCCACACCGATCCGCGCGTCCACGGCGTCGGCTCCGATCGCCTCGAGCGCCAGCGCGTAGGTGAACGGTTTGGAGATCGACTGGATCGTGAATTCCGCAGCAGCATCGCCGGATTGATAGATGAAGCCGTCAGACGACGACAGCGAGAGGGCGAAACCGTCGGGGTCGGCGGCCGCGAGTTCGGGAATGTAGTCGGCCAACTGCCCCGCGGTGACATCGGCGTGCTCGGCGAGGATGCGGTCGAGGTAACGCTGCACCAATTCGGCCACAGGCACGCAGTCTAGGGCAGCGCAGCGGGACGACGATCGACCTGCGCGTTTTCACCGGTTGTTCACCAGGACTTCCCCGCCACGTTGACCGTCGTGGACGGCACCGTCGCCGCAGCTGAGCGAGGATCCAATGGTGCCGAAGGACCCGACCTCCGCCGCACAGATCCCGGACACCGGCGTGCCCGCTCCGTTGACCGGGCTGAGCATGGCCGAACAGTACGAATGGCACCGGTCGTATCTGCGTCGCCACCGCGTGTCGCGACGCAACTTCCTGCGCGGCTCGGCGGCCCTGGCCGCCGTCGCGGGTGCGGGCACATCACCGTTCGGCGCCCGTGCCTATGCCCAGGACGCACCGTTGAGCATCGCCAACCGCCGGGTGGGGTACGGCCCGGATGCGGCCAGCCAGTTGCGGTTGGCCGCCCAGCTGTCCCGGAATCCGGGTTCTCAGAAGGTGTTCCTGGACTACGGCCCGACGTCGGCGCTGGGTGCCACCGTCCAGGCCGAGGTGCGCAACCTCGTGACCCAGATCCCCGACAGCAGCGGCGGCGTGCTGGCCGCCGAACAGTTCTACGTCCACGCCCCCATCGACGGCCTGCCCGGCCGCGCTCCGCACTACTACCGGTGGCGCACCGACGACGGGTTCCTCGGCGATACCCGGTCGGCGGCCACCGCGATGCCCAGTGCCCGCCACGCGCAGGCCCCGTTCCGATTCACCATGATGGGCGACCAGGGCACCGATGACACCCCGCTGCTGCCGCCGGGGCTGGCGCGCGGCGACTACGACGACAACTACTACAAGCCCGACAACGACCCGGGTGTCGCACACGCCGCCAACGTGCTGAACCAGATCGTCGCCGCCCGGCCCGACTTCCACGTGCTGGCCGGTGACATCGCCTATGCCGACCCCTCCGGGGAAGGCCGGCCCCCCACCTTCGTGCCGTCCGGCGGGAGGCTCCCCTCGGGCTTCGACAAGTTCAACCCCTACGTGTGGGACGTCTACCTGGCCTCGATCGAAGCCAGCGCTTCGACGTCGCCGTGGATGTTCGCCACCGGCAACCACGACATGGAAGCCGCCTACCCCGTGCACGGTTATGGCGGTCACCTGGCCCGGCTCGACTTCCCCGGCAACGGGCCGGCGGGCTGTCCGTCGGTGTACTCGTTCGTCTACGGCAATGTCGCGGTGCTGTCGCTGGACGCCAACGACGTCAGCTACGAGATCACCGCCAACACCGGTTATTCGCACGGCGCGCAGAACACCTGGGTGGAGCGCACGTTGGCCGCCTACCGGCACGACCCCGACATCGACTTCATCGTCTGCTTCTTCCACCACTGCGCGTACTCCACGGTCGAAGCCCACGCCAGCGACGGCGGGGTGCGGGCGGCCTGGTGCGATCTGTTCGACCGCTATCAGGTCGATCTGGTGTTGCAGGGCCACAACCACGCGTTCGAGCGCTCCGACCCCATCCGCGCCGGCCGTTCGACGGTGGTGGCCGGGGACTTCGCCACGATCGACCCGGAGACCGACGGCACCGTCTACTACACCGTCGGCTCCGGCGGGCGGCCCCGCTACACGTTCCAGCCCGGCGAACTCCAGACCTACCGCGGACACCAGATCCCCGACACGTTCGTCCCGAACAGCTATGTCTGGACCGCCGACGGGGACAAGCGAGAAGAAGCAGTGAGCTGGTCGCGGGTGCGATTCCTGAACTACGCGTTCATCCGGGTCGACGTACGCCCCGGAACCCTCGTCAGCGAGATGGACGTCGTCGCGGTCGACGAGTACGGCCGCGAGTTCGACCAGCTCACCCTCCGCCGCCGGGTGCACGCCTGAGCGACCGGTGCCGGGCGGCCCGGTCCTCAACCAGCCACCACCATGTCGTTTTTCCGCTAGTGATGTCGGCGGTGTCGTGTAATCGTTGAGTCATGTACACCGACTTCGACCGCTGCTACCGGGCCGTGCAGGCCAAGGACGCCCGGTTCGACGGTTGGTTCGTCATCGCTGTACGCACCACCAAGATCTATTGCCGCCCCAGCTGCCCGGTGCGCCCGCCGTATGCCCGCAACGTGCAGTTCTACCCGACGGCCGCGGCCGCGCAGCGTGCCGGGTTCCGCGCCTGCAAGCGGTGCCGGCCCGACGCCTCCCCCGGATCACCGGAGTGGAATGTGCGCTCCGACGTCGTGGCGCGGACCATGCGCCTGATCGCCGACGGCGTCGTCGACCGTGACGGGGTCAGCGGGCTGGCGGCCCGGTTGGGTTACACCGTCCGCCAACTCGAGCGCCTCACCCATGCCGAGGTGGGGGCGACACCGCTGTCCCTGGCCCGCGCCCAGCGCACCCAGATAGCGCGGGTGCTGATCGAGACCACCGAAATGCCCTTCAGCGATGTCGCTTTCGCCGCGGGGTTCGCCAGCATCCGGCAGTTCAACGACACTGTGCGGGCCGTCTGCGACCTGACCCCGACGGCGCTGCGACAACGCGCCCGCGCCCGGCTGCGGCCCGAGGACAGCAGCGGAACGGGGGTGTTGTCACTGCGTCTGGCGGTGCGGACCCCGTTCGCCTACGAGGGACTGTTCGGCCATCTGGCCGCCACCGCGGTACCCGGTGTCGAGGAAGTGCGGGACGGCACGTACCGGCGGACGTTGCGGCTGCCCCACGGGACCGGGATCGTCGACCTGACGCCCCACGCGGACCATGTGCGGTGCCGGCTGTCCGTCGACGACTTCCGCGATGTGTCGGCGGCGATCGCGCGGTGCCGGCGGCTGCTGGATCTCGACGCAGACCCCGAGGCCGTCGTCGAGGCACTCTCCGGCGACCAGCAGCTGGCATCCGTGGTCGCAAAGGCCCCCGGACAGCGGATCCCCCGCACCGTCGACGAGCACGAACTGGCGCTGCGGGTTGTGCTCGGCCAGCAGGTGTCCACCGCGGCGGCCCGCACTCACGCGGGCCGCCTGGTCGCCGCCTACGGCACCCCGGTGACCGACGGCACCGGCGGCCTGACCCATCTGTTCCCCTCGGCAGCCGAGCTTTCTGAGATCGATCCGAGGCACCTGGCGTTCCCACGGACCCGCCAACGCACCGTCTGCAGCCTGGTCGGCGCATTCAACACCGGCGAAGTGGTCCTGGACTCCGGATGCGATTGGGACGACGCGCGTGCCCAACTACTCGGCCTGGCTGGCATCGGAGCGTGGACCGCCGAGATGATCGCCATGCGCGGGCTCGGGGATCCGGATGCATTCCCTGCCACCGACCTCGGTGTCGGCCTCGCCGCCCGCCAACTCGGGCTGCCGTCGGAGGCTCGCGCCCTGACGGAGTACAGCCAGAGCTGGCGACCGTGGCGTTCCTATGCGACACAACATCTTTGGACCGCACTCGACCATGCCGTCAACGAATGGCCACCGAAGGAGGAACGATGAAGGTGCTCACTTACCGGACCATGGAGAGCCCGGTCGGCGTACTCACCCTCGCCGGCACCGACAACCGTCTGCGCCACCTGCGGATGGTCGACCAGAGCCACGAACCCGACCGAAGCGGATGGCAACGCGACGACGCCGCCTTCGACGAGGCCGCTGTCCAACTCGACGAGTATTTCAAGGGCACACGCCAGGAGTTC
Organism: Mycobacterium sp. ABE4_509; assembly: GCF_056160785.1. Lineage (NCBI taxonomy): Bacteria > Bacillati > Actinomycetota > Actinomycetes > Mycobacteriales > Mycobacteriaceae > Mycobacterium > Mycobacterium sp. ABE4_509. Next base: position 24,364 of record NZ_JBSWXU010000006.1, read on the forward strand.
GACCTCGACCTGGACCTGCCTGGCACCCCGTTCCAGCGCCGGGTCTGGGAGGCGCTGTTGACCATCCCCTATGGCGAGACCCGCTCATACGGTGAGATCGCCGACCAGATCGGTGCACCCGGTGCATTTCGCGCGGTGGGGCTGGCCAACGGTCGCAATCCGATCGGCATCATCGTGCCGTGCCATCGGGTGATCGGGGCCAATGGCAGTCTCACCGGCTACGGCGGCGGAATGGACCGCAAGAGAACGTTGCTGGGCCTGGAGAGAGCTCATTCGTCGTTGGCGCCGACGCTGTTCGACTGAGCAGGCCCCCAGCCAGTCGACCAGGCTGGCGTTGCGGCCGGATTCCCCGTCAAGGCAGGCCTATGCCGGGGCTGAGCACCGGAGTCATCTCGACACGGCACGTCCGCGAACCGCCGGCCACGCCATGCCGGGAGATGTCAGCGCCGGAGAGCAGGAAGAGCAACCGCCGGTCAGGCCCACCGAGCGTGCACGCGAGGGCTGACCTGTCACCGATATGGATCCGGTCAGTCGTTACGCCACCTTCACTGATCCGCTGGAACTGATGCAGTGATGTCATTGCCATCCACAATCCGCCATCCTCATCGAGGGCCATCCCCCCGGGTGAACCGTCGAGTCGGGCCGCGACAGTCCGCCGCTCAGACAACGAGCCGTCGGGGCGAATACTGAAAGCCGTCAAACGACGGCTGGTCGACTCGGCCACGAGGAGGGTTCGACCATCGGCGGTGGTGACCATGCCAGTGGGATGGCCCAGTCCGTGAGCGACGATATCGATAGAGCCGTCCGGCTCGATCTTGACGACGAGCCCGTCTTCGAAACCCTGGGAGCCGACATAGGCACGGCCGAGATCGTCGACCACCAAGTCCCCGAGATCTGCCGAGACGACACCGGAGAGATCAGCCTCGAGTTCGGTCGTTTCACCGTCATAGCGCAACACCACCCGCGCGGTTGCAGACGCGATGAGCAGGGACCCGTGCCGGAAGCCCAAGCCTGCCGGCCGATGACCGGGAAGGGCTAACGTGCTCATCTTGCTGGCCAGGTTGACGGTGTGCACTTCTCCGGCCCCCGTGTCCGAGAACCACAAGAGGCCCTCGAACCAGCGTGGCGCCGCACCCGAGGAGAATCCGTCGGCCAACGGCATGAGGGGCACCGCTATGGGCGACTCCATGAGTTTCATACTATATATAGTATCCTAATGAGGAGACGGGTTGGTCCTTTCGGAATTCCGCCAACCCTCGTCGGCTGGCCGGCTCAGTACCGGCTCACCGGTGCGGCGGGGGCACCAGCATGTCCTGCCACTGCTTGTCCTGCGACGCGCCTTCTGCGAGATCGGATTGCCTGTACACCTTTCCATCGGGTCCGACATACGTGCCCGTGGCCGGGTCGTACGGTGCGATCGCCACGGGCGGCGGCGTCGACACCCCCGGGGACGCGCCGGGCGGACCAGTGGTCGGCAGCGCGGATTCCGGAGGCAGCTGGGGGATGTCCTGCCCCGACAGGGTCGCGTTGGGGTCACCCTTCCAGTTCAACCCATCGTTGAGGGGAACGTACTCCTCATCGCTCTTACAAAGTTTCGCGGTGGGAGCGCGCTTGCCGGGTCTCGCCAAGCAGGGCGTGTTGCGCACGCCACGTACGTTGAACGGCGAGTCCTGCGGTATCCGGCAGTACAAGTCCCCTTCGGGCCGCTCCGGTGCATCCACCTCGGTCGGTGACCTCATCTGCGTTGCGGGCAAGAAACCGGTGACGCACGCCGGTGGCAGGTTGAGGTTGAGATTGAAGTCGAGGTAGGCGCCGCCGAAGTCCTGCTTGGTGTTCAGGTTAGGCACCAGGAAGCCCTGCATGATGGCGGTCGCGCGCGGAAACAACACCAACAGCTGTTCGATACCACTGTTGTAGACGACGGCAAGATCGGCCACGTTGACCAGGTTCGCCAGGATCACCGGCAGGGTCGGCTGGAGTCGCTGGACAAGGTGACGCGCCTCGTCGGTGGCGGTCGATCCGTTCGCGAGCACATCACTCACCGCGTTGTCCTGGTCGCGCAGTTGCCCGGATATCGCAGCCAGGTGCGACGCCCAGGCCTCGACGTCGCCAGCGGTCTCGGCCTGCGAGACCAGTACCGGCCCGGATCGATCGATCAGCGTGGTCAGTTCCTCCAGGTTCTTGCGAGCATCGATGATCAGGGTGGTGGAGCCGATGACCAACCGCCGGATTTCCGTACCCAACCCACCGAACGCCACGTAGGACTCGTCGACGACAGTCTCGAGGTTGTCGCGCGGGATGGCCTGAATCCCACGATTCGTCGCATCGAGCAGATCGTTGACGTCGGGCGGCACTGACGTTCGGTCGAGCGGTATGACATCGCCGTTCTTCAGCGGCGGCGACGCCCCGTTTCGCGGCAACAGCGCAATGTACTGCTCCCCCATCGCATTCTGGCTGTGCACCTCGGCGCCAAGATCGGACGGGACGTCCACGTCACTCCGGAGCGACAGTACGGCCCGGACACCGCTATCCGTCAGCCGCACCGCTTCGACTCTGCCGATCTCCACCCCGAGATATGTCACGTTGGCCCGCTCGTACAGACCTCCCGACTGTGCGAGATCGACCGTGACGGTGTAGCGGCCGACGCCCAACATGGCCGGCAATCTGATGTAGCTGAACAGCATGAAGCCGGCAGCTACCAGCGACACGGTGATGAAGATCGCCAGCTGGAGCTTGATTCGCGCCGCCATATCAGGGGCCCTGGTCGAATCGGTAAGGCGCGATCAGCGGGTTGCCTGCGGTATACGGGCTGGGCATCTGCCCGATCGTGCGGCCCCACTGCATCTCGAGCTCGGTCAGGTTGCCCTCCCATCTCGTGCCGGTGAAGAAGCCCGAGTCGAGGCGACTCAGAGTGAGGTCCAGGATGAGGGTGAGGTTGGCGTAGTCGCCTCGGAACCAGTTGTCGAGCGTCTCGTTCGGCCACGGGTAGGTGAGGAAGAAGCTCAGCGAGCGGGTCATCGCCGGCCCGGCGTCAGCCAGCGACTCCAGCACCGGAGCCAGGTCCTCCAATTCTTGGACCAGCGCCGACTTGGTCTGGTTGGCCGAGTCCGAGGCGAAGGCGCCGAACCTGCCAAGCTGGTCGATCGCCTCGGCCAGGTTCTCCCGCTGTTCCTCGAGCACGCTCAACGCCTCGGGGATCGTCTTCAACGCTGTATCCACCACCGGCCTCTGATCCGCGAACTCGCCGGCGAGATCGTTGAGGCTCGCGGTCGCATCGATCATGTCGTCGGTCTGGCCGTTGAGCCGTCCGACGAACTGCTCCAGTTGCGTGAGAACGCTTCTCAGATCGTGCTCTCGGTTCGCGAAGGCGGTGGCGAACGCGGCCGTGATGTCCTGGACCTCTCCCAGTCCGCCGCCGTTGAGCAGTGCCGAGAGCGCGGCGAAAGTTTCCTCGGTGGTCGGATAGGAAGAGCCGGAACTCAGTGGTATGACCGAACCGTCCACGAGCTTTCCCTCGGGGGCGACATCGGTCGGCGGCGCCAGCTCGACATGCAACGAGCCAAGCAGGCTGGTCTGTCCCACCTTGGCGGTCGCGTTGGCGGGCAACTCGACGTTGCCGTTGAGCCGCAGGGTCAATAGGGCATGCCAGTCTCGCCTTTGGATCTCGGTGACGTTCCCGACCGTCACGTCGCCGACTCGCACCAGAGAGTTCTCCTTGATGTTGGTGACGTCTGGCAACTCCGCCTGGATCTCGTAGGAGCCGGGACCGCCACCCTCGGTCCCGGGAAGCGGCAGCGAGTTCACCCCTTTCCAGCCGCAACCCGATACCATCGCAGCAGCTGACAACGCTGCGGCAACGGTGCCTCGCCAGCGCACCCACCTCATGATTCCCCGTTGCCCGGCATCATGATTCCCTGCAGTCCCCGGGCAGGATCGGTGGCAACCGACTCGGGCGCAGGCCCGGGCGGGACAGCTCGCCGCGGCGCCTGCCCGCCAGCCGCAGCCGGGCCGTCCGCGGACACGTCCACTCCTGGTGCCGACGGTTGCGGCGGGACATAGTCCGGTCGAAGCCAGTCCTCGCTGTAGGTGATCTCGTTCGGCCGCGCCATCGGACCTACGAAAGGATTGAGGCCGATCGGAGGAAAGTTGTACTGGCGGTTCTTGATGATGGGTGCCAGATATTGCACACACAGCTTCGCCGCCTGTTCGGCGCCAAGCCGCGACGCGGCTTGAACAGCCCCACAGAGGAACGTGATCGGGTCCCCGAAGTTCGCAATCGCCGCCGCGCCGGTCAATGCCGAGTGCGCAGGTTGATAGATGTTGACGAAGTTCTGAAACGCGGTGGGTCCGATGTGGAGCAGTTGCTCGATGTCGTCGAGACTGCCGCCGACCGCTTCGGAGACCGACGCCAGTTTGTCTGCAGTGGTCCCCAGCGATTCACCGTTCTCGGCGACGAAGCTCCGGACATCGCCCACCGCCGTGTTCAGGTCGGCGACGGCTACCGAAACCTCGCTCGGGCTGTTGGCGAACATGGCCGTGACGCCGGCAAGATTGGCATTCAACTGCTTCATCAGGTCGCTGCTGGACTCCAGTGCCGAAACCAGTATCGACAGGCTCTTCACGGAGCCGAAGATGTCCGAGCTATGGTCTCCCAACAGGGAGAACGCCTGCGACAACTTGATGACGGTGTCCCGGATATCGGCACCTTCGCCACGCAGGTTCTCGGCGGCAGTGTCCACGAGTGCGCCCAGATTGCTCACCGCGCCCGGCTCGGTCGGCTGCAGCGACTCGGTGAGTTTCTCCAGCTGCGTGCGCAAGTCGTCCCATTCGACAGGAACGGCCGTCCGGTTCTGGGCGATGACCGCGCCGTTGCGCATCGTCGGCCCCTGGCTGTAGGCGGGTATCAGTTGAATGGCACGTGCGGTGACCATCGACGGCGCCAGGATCACTGCACCCGCGTCGGCGGGCACGTCGTACTTCTCGTCGAACCACAACTCCACCTTGACGCGCCCGGGTTCCGGTTCGATGTTGTCGACCTTGCCGACCGGCACGCCGAGGATCCGCACTTCGTCGCCGACATAGATTCCGTTGGCGTTGTCGAAATAGGCAGTGACTGTGGTCCGGCCTGCCTCTTCCGTCCCGCGGAGTGCCACGAAGAGCCCCGCGACCAGCAAGACGCTCAGTGTCACCGCCAATGCGGCCGTGACGTTGCGAGTGCGAGTCACTGTCCATTCTCCGAAGCCGTAGGCATGGGACCCGGCACCACCGTCGCCCCGGCGGGGCCGGGCGCTGCCGGGCCGGCCGTCACAGGAGCGGTGGGTACCGGGGTGGGCGTATAGCCCGCGGGAGGTCCGGGGGGTGCTCCACCCGGTTCCGGTGCGGGAAGCGGCTCCCGATACGGGTATCGCGGATCACCGGGATTCCCCGTGATTGCATCGGGCACAGTCAACCTCGGGTCTCCGCCCTGTCCCGTTCGCGGGTATGGAACGGGAAGCGCCGGAGTGCCCGGTTGCCCGGTCTGAGGGTCATCCCGCTCGGACGGCAGCAGCACAGCGGGATCCAGACCGAGGTCGGAGAACGCCGCATCAACGAACGGCTGGATGAACTGGCCAGGCAACAGATTGCTCAAGTAGGCCTTGAAGAAGGGGCCCGAGGTCACTGCTTCGCCCAGGCCCATCGCATATTTCGAGAACAGTTTGACACTCTCCTTCAGCTGGGCCTTGTGCCTGTCGAGAATCGTCAACACCCCGTTCAGCTTGTCCAGCGCCGGTCGTAGTGCGGCGCGGTTGTCGGCAACGAACCCCGAAACCTGCTTCGACAGAGCAGAGATATTCGCCGAGATCACATCGAGCGCGGCGCTTTCAGCCTGAAACCGAGCCAACAGCGCATTGGTGTCGGCGATCAGGCCGACCACCTGATCCGCTCGCTCGGACAGCACTCCGGTCACCTTGTTGGCGTTGGCGAGAAGATTGCGCAGCTGAGCATCCCGCTTGTCGAGTGTCTCGGAGAATCGCCCGATACCCTGCACAGCGAGCCGCAGCTCCGGCGGTGTGTCTCGGAAGGTCTGGGCCAACGTCTGCAATGACTCCGAGAGCTGCGTCGTGTCCAGATCATCGATCGTGGTGGCCAGATCCCCCAGTGCGTCCGGCAATTGGTATGGCGGTGTCGTGCGATCCACCGGAATCGGGCCGTCGAGTCGGCCCTCTCCGCGGGGACTCACCTCGAGGACCTTCGCGCCAAGCAGGCTCTTTGCCTTGATCGCGGCTTCGGTACGGTCGCCAAGGCGAATACCGTCGGCTACGTCGAACTCGACCAACACCCTTTTTCCGTCGAGGTCGACGCTGGTTACCCGCCCCACCTCATACCCCGCCACCTGTACCGAATCGCCGCTGCGAAGGCCACCAGCCTCGGTGAAATAGGCTTCGTAGCTGGTATTTCGAGACAGGAACGGCAGATTGTCGTACTGCACCGCCGCGGCCATCACACCAACCGTCAACGCGACGCCGATCGCGCCGATGATCACCGGATTGCGTTCAGCAAAGGGTTTCATTTCGGCGTGCACCTTCCCGAGGGCTGGCCGGCCACCTTCACGAAGACGGGCTGGCCGCCCTTCCCGTTCACCTTCAGAATCAGGTCACAGAGATAGAAGTTGAAGAAGTCACCGTAGATGCCCTGCCTCGCGAGGAGCCGATACTTGGAGGGCAGCTCATCGAGCAGACGATCCAAGTACTCGTGGTCGGCGACCGCTATACCTGCAACGCGGTCGAGCTCGGACACGGTCGGCTGCAACGGCGTCCGAGCCTGCGCCAGCAGATCGGCAATGGTTGCAGCGGCCTCGTTCGCGTTCGACAAGCCGTCGCTGATCTCAGTCTTTCGGGCAGCGAGCCCTTCCACCAGGCGCGAGAGCGAGGTGACCCCCCGGCTGAAATTTTCGCTCTGCTCACCAAGAGAACTCAGCACAACGTCCAAGTTCGCGATGACCTCACCGACCAACTGGTCCCGATCCGCCAACGTGTTCGTCAGCACAGCGACTTGGTCGAGCAGCGAGGCGATCGTTGAGTCCTGCCCCTGGAAAGCCTGGATCAACTGACCGCTGAGGGCATTGACCTGATCCGGGTCCAGGGCACGGAAGAGGGGCCGGAAACCACCGATCACAGCGTCGAGATCCAATGCCTGTTCGGTGTGCGACAGCGGGATGGTCTGGCCGGGGGCGAGCTTGTTGGTGCCGCCTGCACCTTCCTCCAGCGCAAGAAAACGTCCGCCGATCAAGTCCTCGTAGCGGATCGCCGCCCTGGAAGCCGTTGTGAGGAACACCGACTCGTCGACGGAGAAACTCACCACCGCGGTGACGTCCTCTGTGATCGTGATGCTCTTAACCTTGCCGACCTCCACGCCGGCGATTCGGACGAAGTTGCCCTCCTCCAGGCCCGATACATTGGCGAACTCGGCCCGAAACATCGACGACCTCTCCTGCAGCCGGAACTGGCCGAAAACCACAATCAGCGAAAGGGTCCCGAGCCCACACACTGACATGAAGATGGCTAGGCGCCAGATGACACCTTTCACACTGTCTTTCACGGCCGCCCTCCCGAGGCTTCACCAGTGCCATAGGGCGGCGGCGGGTTCGGAATGCCTGGAACCGGCGGAGGCGGCGCCCCAGGTGGAGGCGGTGCCCACAACGGCGTCCCATCCGGGCCGAAAAGCGGAGCCCCGTAGGGCGGCGCACCCGGATAGGGTGTCGGGCCTATGGCCGGACCCGGTAGACAACTCCGGATACTAGGTGGTTCCGGAACAGCCCGGGTGACCGGCAAGAAGTTGGCCCAACAGGGCGATCCGACACCGGGATTGGGCCGCACATCGAGACCCCTACCCCAGCCGGTGTTGGTGACCAGATAGCGCACTGGGAAGTTCTTGCTGGCATCCGGCAGCGAGCCACAACCAGGCTTCCCACCCGGGCCTCCCTTGGCCGCAACGATCGGCAGGTGATCCGGATATCGATATGGGTCGTCACCGAACAGCAGTCCAGCATCGGTGATCACCGAATAGCCGTTGGCGCCTCCGGTGTACTCCCAGCCGCCGTTCTCCAAGACCCACACTCCGCCGAGCAGCAGGCAGGTGAAGGACGGCTCGTACTTGCGCAGCAGACTCGTCGTCGGCTCGAGCTGGTTGATCGTACCGACGAGGTTGTCCTGGCTGGGCTCGAGAAGATCCACACCGTCTCGCGCGAGACCGATAGTGCTCAACAGCAGTGCGTCCAGTTCCGCCCCCTGGCCGGCGATCGTGTTGCTGGTGACACTGGCAGCGTCCAGCACGTCCAGAATGTCGAGCGCAGCCGCGTCGTAGGCACGACTGGAACGTTCGACCGATCGCATGTCCTGGCGCACGGTGTCCATCCGGGGGTTGATGGCCAGCAGTACCTGGTTGGCGTCGGAGGTGGCTTGTCCGATGCGCTCTCCCTCGCCCCGCACCCCCTCGGCGAAAGCGTGCAGCACCGCGTTGAGCTTGGCGGGCTCCACCTGACGCAGCACCCCCACCAGATTCTCGAAGACCGTGTTGACCTCTGTGCTGACGTTGCGTGACTGCAAAACCGCGCCGGCGGCCAAGCGTTGCGGATCGGGATTGTCCGGCGGGATCAGGTCGACGTATTTCGCGCCGAACGCGGTGCTCGCGCGAATCTCGGCTTCGACGTTGGCGGGAATGAAAGAGATCTGTTCGGGATCGATCTGCAGCTGCATGCTCACCGGTTGATTCCCGCCGGTGACCGACCCGACCCGACCGACCTGGACGCCTCGCAACTTGACCTTGGCACCGGTCTCCATCACCAGACCGGCGCGATCGGAGGTCAACAGCACTGGGACGAAGGATCTGAACGACCCGGCGAACAACGCGGAGGACACCACCACGAAGCCGACGATGGCGGCAACGAAGATCAGCGCCCACCATCCTGGGCCGAGACGACGTTGCTTGCTGACTGACATCGCACTACCCGGAGAAATTCAAGCCGCCGGACTGGCCATAGATCGCAAGGGAGACGAAAAGAGTGACAAAGACCGCCGCTACCAGCGATGTGCGGACAGCCCGGCCCACCGCCTCGCCCACCCCTGCCGGCCCGCCCGCGGCGGTGAAGCCGTAGTAGGTATGCACGAGCATGACGATCGTCGCCATGCACAACGCCAAGAAGAACGACCAGATCAGGTCGGTCGGGTTCAGGAATGTGTAGAAGTAGTGGTCATAAACGCCGACCGACTGACCATAGACTGCCGTGGTGCCATACCGCGCCGCGAGGAACGACATCAATACCGCGATGCAATACAACGGAATTACCACGATCACCCCGGCGATCACCCGCGTCGACGCCAGGTAGGGCACCGATCGAATTCCCATCGCCTCGAGCGCGTCGATCTCTTCGTTGATCCGCATCGCGCCCAGCTGCGCGGTGGCGCCGGCGCCGATGGTGGCGGACAAGCCGATTCCGGCCACCAGCGGTGCGATCAGGCGCACATTCACGTAAGCCGAGATGAAACCGGTCAGCGCCTCGATCCCGATGTTGGCCAGCGAGTTGTAGCCCTGGATCGCGATGATCGAGCCCGCGGCCAATGTCAGGAATCCGACGATCGCCACGGTGCCACCAATGATCGCGAGAGCTCCGGTGCCCAGGCTCATCTGCGCTATGAGGCGCACCATCTCCTTTCTGTAGTGCCCCAGCGCGGCTGTCGACGAGCCGATCGTCTCGCCGAAGAACTGCGCCTGCACGCCGATCCGCTCCCAGCCGTACACGGATCGAGACAACGCCCTACGAAGGCGCGGATACAGGGAGCTGGGGGACGCTGAAATCACATCGTCGCCTTGACGCCGACCGCGGTCGCGATCACATTGATCACGAACAACGCCATGAACGCGTACACGACAGTCTCGTTGACGGCGTTGCCCACCCCCGCCGGACCCCGTTGCACTGACATGCCCTTATAGCAGGCGATCAGGCTCGCGGCTAGACCGAACAGCGCAGCCTTGACCAACGCAACGATCAGATCGGGGAGGCCGACGAGCAGGGTCAGGCTGGCCGCGAAAGCGCCCGGTGTGACGTGCTGGATGAACACCGAGAAGAAGTAGCTGCCCAGCAAGCCGACGATGGTGACGGTCGACGAGAGCGCCAGCGCGACAACGGTCGCGGCCAACACTCTGGGCACCACGAGCGCCTGGACCGGGTTGATGCCCATCACCCGTAGCGCGTCGAGTTCGTCACGGATCGTTCGGGCGCCGAGGTCCGCGCACATCGCCGTGGCACCGGCCCCTGCCACCACGAGCACTGTCACCAAGGGCCCGATCTGGGTGACCGCGCCCAGCGCCGCACCGGAACCGGACAAGTCCGCGGCGCCGAACTCGACGAGCAGGATGTTCAGCATGAACACGATCAACACCATGAAGGGGATCGACAACATCAAGGTGGGCAGGATCGACACCCGCGCCACGAACCACGCCTGGTTCAGGAACTCCCGCCACGCGAACGGACGGCGCGGGATCAGGACGACGGTGTCGAGCGCCATCGCGAAGAACGAACCGATGGCGCCCACCGGTTTGGCGACGCGGTGTGCGGAGATCAACATCGACCTCTCTTTGCTCCCGAACCATTTCCGGCAGCGAACCCGCCGGAGCTATTCAATACTATATATCTGATCTCGGTGGGCGCTTAAGACTTCGCTAACTCCGGCGCCACAAGCCCGCGGTGGCCCGTGCTCCGAGAGCAACGGGCCACCGGGATTTCGAGATGTCCGGGCCGGCTCCAGGCGACCGGCCCGGGCGGTCACACGGCGACGGTAGACGCCCCCTCGACGGCCTCGTGGGCCAGGCGCTCGGCTTCCCTGATCATGATGGCGAACGTCTCGATGCCAGTCTTGGCCGCCCAGAGCATCTCACGCTGAATGCGTGGGTCGGTGCCGTACTTGAGCAGCAACTCGAGACTGCCGCCCCCGTGGAACTGGTCCTTGTAGGCATGCAACGCGGCGAACAGCATGTCCTCACTGGGCAGGCCGAGACGCTCGGGCAACGACTCGGACATCGCGGACATCGCGGCCTTCAGTTGCTCCGGAGTCATCAGCTTGGCGCGCAACTCAACCGCGGGCTTGGCGTTGAAGATCTCCAGGCCGGCGATCGCCGCATAGGCCGCTTCCCACGGCAGCGTCCGGGCGAGATCGTCGAGGGCCAGTATGCACGTCTGGATCAGCGGCGACGGCGGGGTCGCCGCGATCTGGTCGCGGGTGATGCCGCAGGCCTCGGTCTCCTCGTAGAGGACGTCGACATGGCAGCGCCCGTTGGCGTCCTCGTCGCCGACCTCCTCATCCACGCAGTCCTGGATGATCTCGCGGCGCACATCCTGGTAGGGGCAGCGCGACGCGATCTCGAGGAGCCAGCTCGGGAACCGCCACGCGAAGTACGAGAAACCCTGCATCGCCGTCGCGTGGAAAAGCCGTGCCTGGGTCTGGTCATAGTGCTCTGGGATGGCGAACGGGCGCTTCATGTGTTCCATCGCGGTCACCACGATCGTCTCGACCAACTGGTGCTCGAACTGTTCGGGCGTGATATCGCTCGCCCATTCGGGGGCGGTGCGACCCCGGCCGTCGTAGGGCAGTCCGGTCATGGCATTCCTTTCTTCGTGCCGACTACTCGTCGGTCCAGCCGCTGGCTGCATCAGCATCCATAAATATAATATTCAATCTATAAATTACGTCAATAGGCTGTCGGAAGAGAACACGGAATCCGCTGGAATACGCTGGGCCCACTCTCGACGGCACGCGAAGATCGTGGAGGATCAGCCCATCACCGATGGGTGATGATGGGCCGCGCGCCAACTCGCACACGGAAAACGCCGGGCAACTGTTCCACGCGTGAACCACATCGCCGTTGGGTGACCGGCGTCGGACCGGCTTACCGCCGGGGTACCTGAGTGACGGCTACAGGTCGAGAACCAGCCGCGACGAACGCGACCGTGACACGCATAGCGTCATGCTGTCACCGGCGTCTCGTTCTGCAGCGGTCAGCACCGAGTCATGGTGCTCCGGCACACCCGAGAGCACCGTTGTTCGGCACGTTCCGCACATCCCTTCTTCACATGACGTCGGCACCTCGATACCGGCCCCCTCGAGAACCTCGATGATGCTGAGGCCCTCGGGCACGACCAGGGTGATGCCGGTCCGGGCGAGTTCGATCTCGAACGCTTCCCAGGGGCCATCGAACACACCGTCTTTCGGGGAGAATCGCTCGACGTGCAGCGTGACAGCGCGCGCTACGCATTCCGCTTCCACAGCCGCGAGTAGCGGCTCGGGCCCACAACAGTAGGCAACGGTGCCCGCCGCTCCGGCGACCCCGCCGACGATGTCGGCGACGTCGAGCAACCCGGCCTCGTCCTGCGGCCGAACATGGACATTGCCCGGATAGTCGGCCAGCAGCTGCTCCCGGAAAGCCATCGTGTGCCTGGTGCGACCCCCGTAGAACAGCTGCCACGCTGCCCCACGTGAGGCTACTGCCCGAACCATCGGGATGATCGGCGTGATGCCGATTCCACCGGCGATGAACACGTAGCTGTCGGCGTCGACCAACTGAAAGTGATTCCGTGGTCCACGAATGCGCACGACATCGCCTTCAACGAGGTTGCGGTGCACGTGTTCGGAACCGCCCCGGCCGGCTGCTTCGCGCAACACGGCGACCTCGAACTGCGCAACGGCTCCGGGGTCGCCGCACAGCGAGTATTGCCGTGTCAAGTCATCGCTCAACACGAGATCGACGTGCGCGCCCGGCATCCACTCTGGCAGTGGGGCGCCCCCGGGTTCGCGGAGGGTGAGCTTGACGATCCCGTCTGCGATGACATCTCTACGCGCGACGATCACGACGATCTCGTTCTCGGATGCTGGAGCCGATGTGCTCAATTCTGTTCCTTCGAAGTTGCGCGTCTACGAAATCCGCCGAATCGGATACCGGGATCAAGAGCGAGGGGCAGGCAGTGACCAGGACGGTCCACGTGCGACCGCTATCGGCCCACGACGGTCGAACCGAAGCCGGGGCATACGGATCCGGCCGATCCCCTGGAACGAGGGCGTCCGAATCAGCCTTCGCGCGGGCCTGGGGTGAATGTGACCGGCATCGATGTGAGAGCGTTGAGAAAGTTGGTCTCCAGCCTCGTAATCGGCCCCGCGATCTGCATATCGGGCACCCGCCGTACGAGCTCTTCGAAGAGGACCCGCAGTTCGAGTCGCGCCAGCGCCGCGCCGATGCAGAAGTGCGCTCCCCCGCCACCGAACGCCTGATGCTGAGGCTTCTCGCGAGACACGTCGAACCGCTCCGGGTCCGGGTTGACCGCCGGGTCACGGGAACCGGCCGCATACCACATGACCACCCGCTCACCCTCACGAATCGGATGTCCGCCAACTTCAGTGTCGCGCTGAGCGACACGGGCGAAATACACCACCGCGCAGACCCACCGCAGCATCTCCTCGACGCCGTTGGGCACCACCGCCGGGTTGGCGATCAGTTTCTGGCGCTGGGCCTCGTTCTCGACCAACGCACGCATGGCCCCCGAGGCCGTGTTGCGTGTGGTGTCGTTGCCGGCGAACATCAACGTGGCGAAGAAGAACGTCACCTCCTCGGGAGTCAGGCTCTCACCGTCGATCTCGGCAGCGAGCAGCAGCGACACCAAGTCGTCGGTGGGACGGGCCTTCCGCTCTGCGGTCAGCGAAGACAGATACCCGCCGATCTCGAAGACCGCCCCCAGTCCCATCTCCTTGTCGGACGTCGCCTGCGCAAGTGACACCGTGTTGGTCCATTCGAACAGCTTCGGGCGGTCCTCCTGAGGGACGCCCAGAAGGTCGGCGATCACACGCAGGGGCAGCTCGACTGCGATGTCGTCGACGAAGTCGCAGCTGCCGTGTTCGATCACGTCGTCGAGCAGTTCCGTCACGGTCTTGCGAATGTGGGCTTCCCGCCGGGCCACCAGCCGCGGAGTGAACACAGCATGCACCACCTTGCGTTGCTTGGCATGCCGTGGATCGTCCATGCCGAGCAGGATCGAGCGCAGCGCCTCGAGCGGAACCGCGCCACCGTCGTGCGTGGCGAATACGCCCCCACGGGCGGACGAAAAGGTGGCTGTGTCACGGCTGATGGCCGCAATATCTGCGAACCGGGTGAACGACCAGAAGCCGGGCTCGTAGCCCCCTTCCAGCGCGTTCCAGTGCGGGCTTGCCTCGGCGCGCATACGCGCGAAGAGCTCGTAGGGTGCACCGTTCTTCCAATAGGACAAGTCGGTGAGGTCGACGTCGGCGAGGTCGATGTCGGCAACCACATCTGAGGTCGTCATCGTCACGAACTCCTTTCGCATCGGTGGATAGTCGCAGAATGCGCAACGTGCACGTGTGCCGATTCGGCCAGACCGACCGACCTCGGGTGTTCCACGCTCATCGACGAGCCTTCTCACTGTCAGGGCTGCTGTATGCAGCGACGCAGGAATCTTAATATATAGTATCTATTCAGTTGTGCTCAACGGGTGGAACTGTCGGATGCGCACAACGGCCAGTCCCGACGAGCCCGGGCCGAGCACCTCCTCGGGCGGAGTCACCCGAACTCCGGATTCGACATGGTGGTCAACTCACGCCGGGCTCAGGCAACTCAGCCAGCGAAGTGACACCGTCAGGCAGGGGTGCGGGCTCGTTGATATCGGCGACCTGCTCTACGACGAAGGCACGCATCGTGTCGCGATCGAGCGCGTCGCTGAAGAACTGGACCGACATTCGCATGAGTCGGGGCAACAGGGCCCGGGCCTCGGGGACACGGTCGACATCGTCGATCTCGAAGATCGTCACATACCGGAAGGTGGGATCGATGGCGCGCTGCGGGAGCAGCTGTTCGTCGGCGAGACGAAAACGCCGAGCCCGACCGAAGCCGGGAAGCAGGAGCGCGCTCGGAACGTGGTGCTCGTCGTACCAGCGATTGAACTCGGCATCCTCGGCCGGCGATTTCGGCCGGGACAATACGACGAACGCTCCGGCGCGGGCCACCCCACCACCCCTTCCGAGCCCCGGTGACGACAGTCCTCACCTGCCATTTCGTGCCAACTGAACAATAAAATACTTTATTTCGTTAGCATCCGGGGGGAACTTCTCAGCAGCGCACCCAGCTCGAGCTCCCACCGCGATGTGCGCTCGCAACGACAGGAGCGTGACCAGATGACCGACGCCCAGACGGCAAGCAGGTTCACCTCGACCGACTCCGAGGGCGCCGAGAGCTTCCAGAAGCCGCCCGAAGGATCCTGGACCGAATCCTTCGGACTCGACACCGGGGCGGTTTCGTTCGTGGACTCCTACGACCCGGAGTTCTACCGGCTGGAGAAGGACGCGGTGTTCAAGCGCTCCTGGCTACACGTCGGACGGGTGGAGGAGCTGTCTGGCAAGGGCAGCTGCTTCACCCGGGAGTTGTCGTTCCTCGGGTGGTCCATCCTGGTTGTGCGTGGCATGGATGACCAGATCCGCGCTTTCCACAACATCTGCTCGCACCGCGGTAACAAGCTGGTCTGGGACGAGCATCCCAGGAAGGAGACCAAGGCCATCTGCCGGGCCCTGTCCTGCAAATACCACGGCTGGCGCTACGGCCTCGATGGCGGGATCAACCACGTTCACAACGCTGGGGAGTTCTTCGATCTCGACCCGGCGAAGCTCTCGCTCCCCAAGGTCAATCTCGAAGTGTGGGCCGGGTTCATCTTCGTCAACCTGGCCGAGGAGCCTGCTCAGAGTCTCCGCGACTTCCTCACCCCGGCGATCGCCAAGCTGGACACGTACCCGTTCCACAAGATGACACAGCGCTACGTCTTCGAGTCGACGATCAAGTCGAACTGGAAGCTTTTCATGGACGCGTTCCAGGAGGTGTATCACAACCCGTTCGTGCACGGAAAGCTCAACGACCCGAACCTGCCACAGACCGGCGTCGACAAGATCCCGACGATGGTTCCGTACTTCGCGGCGTACGGGAAGCATCGGCTGTTCACCTCCGGCGGCCCCTTGGCCAACGTGAAGGTCCGCAAAGCCCGGCCGGCCGATGCACTGTTCGGCGCCACCTTCTACGGACCACTCGACGTGCCGGACGTAGGGCCCCTCGGCGACGCGCTCAACCCCGGCGGCATCGAGAACTGGGGACTGGATTCCTGGAAGATCTATCCCAACTTCGACATCATCACGTGGGGCCGCAACTGGTACATCACCTACCAGTACTGGCCCGTCGACGAGAGCACCAACCGCTTCGTCTGGAGCGTCAACTTCGTCCCACCGCGCAACGCCCGTGAGCGGCTGGCACAGGAGCATTGCATGATCACCACACGCGAGTTCCTGACCCAGGACGCGAACACCCTCGAGGCCACGCAGCAGATGGTCGCCGCCGGGGTTCGAAACGACTACTACATCGGCGACCAGGAGGTTGCGGTCCGCCACTTCCACAAGGTAATCCAGGACGACGTCGAAGCGTACCGCCGCGAACTCCACGAGAAGGAAGCACGGGAGGCCAAGCGCTGATGAGCGAGACGAGACTGCCGGCCGAATTCGCGGACCTGCAACACTTTGCAGCACAGTGGGCGCTGCCGACCGGACCGCAGCGCTACCAGGCCAGGCTGTCCGCCTCCATGGCCGACATCCAGGCGTTCTACGACGCGGTGGCACGCCATGGCGAAGAGGCGCTGGCCCATCTCGAACAGTTCGACGACCTTCCCGGGATGCCCGACGATTCTCGCCACCTGATGTGGCTGCTCGCGTCGTTCAGCACGATCTCGTTCTGTGTCGACGTGTTCAAGCAGCCACAGATCCCGGACTCCAACGCCGCGACCCTGGACTGGGTTCTCGAGCCGGCGATGTGACGATCGTCATCACCGGGGCGACCGGAAACCTCGGCGCTCATACTGTCGGCGCACTTCTCGGCCGTGGCATCGACCCACACGAGATCGTTGCAGCGGGCCGGGACCGCGCACGGCTCGACCGCCTGTCGGCTCGAGGAGTGCGAACTGCACGTCTCGACTTCGACGATCCCTCGTCACTGCCGGCGGCCTTCGAGCTAGGCGATCGTGTCCTGCTCATCTCCGCCCCCGGCGGACCACGCCGAACAGAGCAGCACTGCAACGCTATTCGTGCAGCAGAAGCGGCAGACGTCAGGTTGCTCGCCTATACGAGCTGGGCCCACGCGGCCACCAGCACGATGATGCTGGCCGCCGATCATCGGACGAGCGAGCGGGCGCTCGCCGCAACCAGCACACCACACGCGGTGCTGCGATGCGCCGGATACTTCGAGGCAAGGACCACGATGATTCCGTTCTGGCGCTCGCTCGGCGAAGTGATCGGTGCGGGAGCACAGGGCAAGGTGAGCTCGGCGTCGCGGGAAGACCTGGCCGAGGCTGCCGCGGTGGTGCTCACGACTGCGGGCCACGAGGGCGCGGTGTACGAGTTGGCCAGCGAGCAGCCCTACACCCTTGCCGAATTCGCCGAAGAGCTCACTCACCAGACAGGCGAACATCTCCCCTACGTCGATCTGGAGGTCGCAGAGTTCTCGCGACGTCTGGTCGACGCGGGTATCGCGGCACGCCTCGCCGCCAACCTCGCCGACTACGATCGCGCTGCCGCTGCAGGCGAAGCCGTCGTCGGCACCGGCGACCTCCGTCGACTCGTCGGGCGGCCGCTCACCGAACTGCCAGAGGCGATCTCACGCACCCTCTCGACGTGACGCGACGGGCTGAGCGCCCCCGCCGATGGTCGCGGCCGCGGGTATCAAGAACCAATCGCACAACAGCCAGCTGAGCAGGTATCCCGACCGGCAGCGACGTTCGACTGCCGGCGCACCCGGCGAGGCACCTAATCTGCCATGGGGGCTGGGGAGTCCCACGCCTGTCTGAGGGGACCCATACCGCCACCGACCGGGTAGAACTGCCGCTGCGCATACAACTCGAGGCCGATACCGTGGCTCAACTCGTCGATGCAGGCTCGCTTGAAGTTCTGGGTGAACAGCATCCGGGTGTAGCGGGTCGCCATCGGCGGACGCTTGGCGATCTCGCGGGCCAACTCCCAGGCGCGATCCAGAACTCGGTCCTTCGGCAATACCTCGGCCACCGCGCCCCACTCCAGCGCCTGTTGTGCAGAAAGCGTGTGGCCCGTCAGCATGAGGTAGCGCGCCCGGTTGGGACCCACCACCAGCGGCCACGCGATGTGCTGACCATCGCCTGGGACCATGCCACGCGGGTAGTGCGGTGCATCTTGAAAACTGGCGTCTTCAGAAGCAAGGACGATGTCACACATCAACGGAATCTCGGAATGGATATTGCACGGACCGTTCACCGCCGCGATGATCGGCACCTCGATGTCGAGCAGGTTCATGATGAGCATCCGCCCATACCAGCCCCTCTCGTCCATGAACTCCACCGGCGGCTTGAATCCCGGTTCAACCTTCGGCCTGGCCGCATCGCCGGTCGAACCCTTCGCCAGAAACCCCCAGTCGGCGTTGTAGTTCTCACCGGTTCCGGTATGGATGACGACCTTGATGTCGCGGTCACCGGAAACATCGGCGAAAGCGTCAGCCATCCGGTCGTGCGACTCTGCATCCCAGACGAGAGGGCCGCCGTCGGTATGACACCGCATCAGCAGGATTCCCTCCTCGCTGAGCTCGAAGTGGAAATTCGAGTACCGGTCGCTGTATTCCTCGAACTGTGTACGTTTCGCCATCGTCCCCTCGTTGGGCCGTTTTGAATCCTGTTGTTAGACAGCGTGGAATGTCAGATGGAGCTCCTGCAGACCACGCACCTGGTATGTCGGCAGATACTCGAACCGACGAGCCCCCACCGGACCATGAATCGCCTCATCGATCTCGATCTCGTCGAGGCGATCGAGAAGGCGTTCGATGGCGAAACGCGCCTCGGCGCGTGCCAGGGCCGCGCCGGGGCAGACATGCGGACCGTAGCCGAAAGACCGGTGTTGGCGGGCGTTCTCGCGGTCCGGATCCAGCTCGTGCGGATTGTCGAAGTGTCGTGGATCCCGGCTGGCCGCTGCAGCGATCAGCATTACGGTCGAACCGGTCGGTATCTCCACCCCGCCGACAGCGGTGCCGTGCTTGGCGAGACGGAATGTTCCCTTGATCGGTCCCTCGAGTCGCAGCACCTCCTCGATGAAGTTGGGAATGAGGTCGCGCTCTGACCGGAGCCTCTTCTGCAGCTCGGAGTCTTCGGCGATCCGCAAGAAGGCGGATCCCAGAAGGTGCGCGGTCGTACCGCTGCCACCGATGAACAGTGCCGACGCAAGGTGCATCACATCATCGACCGAAGGCGTGGAGCCATCGGGGAACTTCGTCGTGGCGATCCGTGTCAGGACGTCTTCGCGTGGCTCGCGCCGACGGTCTTCGATGTAGCGGGTGAACCGATCATGTACGAAGTTGTGAGCGTCCTTACGGATCTCGCCCTTGATCGTTCCCAGCCCGCGATCTCGATGCTCACCCAGCATCTCGAACCGGAACTCGGGCCAGTCCTCTTCTGGAACACCGAGCAACGTACAGATGTTCATCAGCGCATAGGGAGCGCTGAACTCGTGCATGAGATCCACGACGCCGTTGCCGATGAACTTGTCGATCTCCTGGTCGGCCAGGCTCGCCATGGCGTCTTCGGTCTCGGCGACGCGTCTGGGCGTGAAGTGCTGGCGCACCAAACCCCGGTGCCGAGTGTGTTCCGGGGGGTCCATGGTCATGAGTGTCTTGTTCAGGGGCAACTCGCCTCGATGCTGGGCGATCAATTCCGTAGCGTCGTCGACTCCGTCGAGGGACACCGGAAACCCCGGGAACGGTCCGCTGGGAGCGATGCACGCCGAGAAGGACTCAGCATCGGCGAACCCCGTCGATGCCTCGTCGTAGCCGGTGATCATGAACACGTCATGGTGCGGTTCGCGCTGAACCGGACACTTGTTCCGCATGTAGTCGTAATACGGCTGAGGGTCGTTGACGAGTTCTTCGTCACGGAAATAGTCGACCGCGTCGAGATCGCGATTCATACCTTGTTCCTCCGTACGGGTGAAGCTGCCTGAGTTCGGGTGCGCCCTACGGCCTGGGCTCTCGAACGAACCGGACATAGGCAGAGCCGGAATCGGGGATCCTCGGCTGCTTGAAGATGTCCACCGCGAACGAAATCGTGGTGAGCGAGTAGAGCAGCCAGAGCAGGCGCCGCGCGCTCTCGGGCATGTCTTTCAGGTCGAACTGGTTGAGGTATTCCATCGCGATCGGCGCCCGCGGTACCAGCGCGTCGTAGAACGCCTGCATCTCGGCCATGTTGCTGGCCAGCCTCTTCTGGTACCGGTCGTGATCTTTCTCGATCGACCAGTCGGCGAATGGTTCCAGATCGGCGAATTCCGTCGGAAAGATGGCTGTTGCACTCGCAGTCATCGGATTACGCTCCCGCCGTCGCCGTTTCCCGCCGAGCCCAGTTCCGCTCGGTAGTCCGCCACGTCGTCGGTCACCACCTGGTGGAGGTGGCGAATCAGCACCTCTTGATCGTTGAGGTAGTAGTCACCACGGGCGTTCGTCTCGATCATGCGCTGCGTCGCCTCCAGCGTGTTCGCGTCCTGAATGGCGAACTCGCGCATAGTCGAGATCGTGTATTCCTGGGACAGCCGTTCGGTTGCGTCCCTCGGCGGTACGAAGTACGCGGAGAACACGAACTTGTGTTTGTTCACGTCGGTCGGCCAGTAGTGATAGGTGATGTACCAGTTGCGCGACCAGCACAGGATGACGAAATTCGGGTAGATCTGCCACGAATCCAGACCCCAGTTCGGCAATCTGGCCGGGTTGATGCCGTCACCGAGCGGGCCGATTTCCGGCACCGGGATAGGCCCGAAGAAGCCGCCCTTGAACAGTTCGTCGAGCGGCCGGGCACTTCTGACATTGGCGTTGGCATGCTGGCCACCCGAGGTGAACAACCGGTGCTTCCCGTACTTCCCGAAATACGGGATCATGAACGGGATCTTGTCCACACCGGTCGCCGGCCCGGTGGGATTGTTCAGCTTCCCGTGGACGTACGGAACGTGATAGACCTCCTGGAAGGCGTCCAGGAACAACTTCCAGTTCGCGTTGATGTCGGCTTCCATCACATAGGTCTGTGTCATCTTCTCGAACGGATAACTCTCGAGTTTGACCACATCGGGGGTCAGAAATTCCCGGAGCGTGTGGCGCGGCTGCTCCTCGAGGTTGATGAAGATGAAGCCCGCCCAGATCTCGAGGTTGACTTTGGGCAGAGCCAGACGTTCGGGGTCGAGCTCGAAGAACTCGGCGGCGTTGTGGACGTACTGAATTGATCCGTCCAACCCGTAGCGCCAGCCGTGGAACTTGCAGGAGATCGCCCGGCAGGTACCTCTCGTTTCCTCGCTGGGGTACTCATCCCACACCAGCTGATTACCACGATGAGAACAGACATTGTGGAAGGCTCGGATCTCGTTGTCCATGCCCCTGACGATCAACAGTGAAGCGTTGAGAAACCGCAGCTCTTTGGTGAAATAGCTACCACGCCGGGGCAACTCCTCGACCCGCCCGACGTTGAGCCACGAGCGCCGAAACACGGCTTCCTTCTCCAGCTCGTAGAATTCCGGCGAGAACGAGTCCTCGTAGGCGATCGGTCCCGTATCGAGGCCGAACTCTGCGGTCCAGCTTCCCGACGGCGGCTTTTCGAAGTTTTCGATGCCGGATGCCTCAGTCTCGGTCAGACCCGAGATTTGCGCCGATGTCATGGTCAATCGTTCCCTCTCGACAGTCGCATCGCTACGTCGCGATTTTCGTAAAATATATCAAATATATCGAATGATCAAGTGTGGCATTCGCGGATTCCGCGCTGCTCAGTCGGGATACTCGACGACGACCCGCTTGGTGATCGGGCGACCCTGACACGTCAGGATCCAGCCCTCGTCCAGCTCGTCCTGCATCAGCGCCTTGTTGGCCGCCATCCGCACCTCCCCCTCCTCGATGAGGGCCATACACGAGCCGCAATCCCCGGCTTCGCAGGAAAACGGCGGAGCAAGACCGGCGCGACGCGCCGTCTCGAGAATGCTCTCACCCGCCGTGTAAGGCTGACGGTAACGCCGCCCTCCGATAGTGATGACGACCTCTTCGGTCGGCTCACCCGAAGCCTGATCGCCCGACGTCATCGCGCCGGCGCTGCCTCGATCATCCACAGTTGTGACCTCGCTAGTACTCACTGATCAACCACTTTATATACTATATATTTATAATCCGGCAAGCTAACGCCCAGGGCCACGATGTCATCGTCGAAGGGTGCGGACCGCTCAGATCACCATCCCGCCGTTGACGGCGTAGACCTGGCCGGTGATGTATGCGGCGTCCTCGGTGCACAGGAAGGCGCACACTGCGGCAATCTCGTCGGCCGATCCCTTACGGCCGA
This sequence comes from Mycobacterium sp. ABE4_509, assembly GCF_056160785.1. Taxonomy (NCBI): domain Bacteria; kingdom Bacillati; phylum Actinomycetota; class Actinomycetes; order Mycobacteriales; family Mycobacteriaceae; genus Mycobacterium; species Mycobacterium sp. ABE4_509. Next base: position 46,799 of record NZ_JBSWXU010000006.1, read on the forward strand.
GCGGGATTCGCATGGCGACGACGTCGTCGCTCGGAATGTTTCCGTCCGCCTGCGCGCTCCGGCTCATGGGAGTGTCGATGACCCCGGGTGGGACGGTGTTGACGGTAATGCCGCTGGGCCCCAGCTCACGAGCGAGAGCCTTCGTCAAGGCGATGACCCCGCCCTTCGCCGCCGAATAGTGCGCCATTCTGGCGGTCCCCCATTGCCCTGCCGCCGACGACACCGTGACGATGCGGCCCCATCCGGCGTCGAGCATGCCGGGAATCACGCCTTGGATACAGAGAAACGTGCCAGTCAAGTTGACGTCGATGACCTTGCGCCACGCGTCCAGATCGATGTCGACGCAGGCCTCGTACGGCGCGATCCCTGCACTGGCCACCAGAACGGTGGGTGTGCCCAGCTCACGGCGCACCGTGTCGAGGGCAGCGTCGACCGAACCCTTTTCCGCAACGTCGACCTCCACGCCGACAGACCGAGCGCCGCTTGCCGACAGTTCCGCCGCCGTCTTCGCAGCCAACTCCGCCTGCAGATCGAGCACGGCGACGGCGTTTCCCGCCCTCGCCAGCCGCCGGCAGATCTCCAGGCCCATCCCGGATGCCCCGCCGGTGACAATCGCAACGCGGCTCATCACGCACCACTCCCATCAATGTTCATCAATCACGTTGCCGGCCAGCCACACACGGATGTGCAGCGGCGAAGTGCCGCCTGGTTGCAGCCAGACCGATGCTTTCCCCGCACGGGCGCCTATCCGCCCGGTCGCCCCACACCTGTACCGCCGAGGCGAATTGCGACGTTCTTGGTCTGCACGTAGTTCAACAGCGCTTCCTGTCCCTTCTCCCGACCGAAACCGGAACGCTTCGTACCGCCGAACGGCGTCTCGACACCACCGGCGAACCACTCGTTCACGAACACCTGTCCGGCGACCAGCCGCTCCGCAGACCAGTGCGCGAGCTGCAGATTGTTCGTGTGCACGCCCGCACACAGGCCGTATTCCGTGCCGTTCGCGAGTTCGATGGCCTCCTCGGGCTCGTCGAAGGGCTGCACGACCAGTACAGGTCCGAATACCTCGTTCTGCACGATTTCGGAATCGGCTGCCACGTCGGTGACCACCGTCGGATCCATGAAGTGACCCGACAGGTAGCCGACCCGCTTACCGCCGGTGAGCAGCGCGCTGCCCGACTGCGACGCTCTCTGCACGAAACCCTCGATCTTGGCGAGCTGCTGGGCGGAGATGACCGGTCCGAGGTCCGGACCCTCGATCGCAGGTCCGATCTCGAACTGGCTCACCCGTTCAACGAGCCTCTCCAGCACCTGATCCTGTATCGATCGGTGAACGACCAGCCGGGACGCGGCCGAACAGACCTGGCCAGCATGGGTGAAGATGCCCGCTGCCGTCGACGCCACGACCTGTGCGATGTCAGCGTCATCGAACACGACCGCCGCCGACTTGCCGCCGAGTTCCATCACACTCGGAATGACGCGCTCTGCGGCGGCGCGGAGAATGCTCTGGCCGGTGGCCACGCTTCCGACGAACACAATATGGTCGATATCGCCGTGCGCGACCAGCGCCGCGCCCGCCTCGTCGCCGTAGCCGCAGATGATGTTCACGACGCCATCAGGGACCCCCGCAAGGCTGCACGCCTTGGCGACGTAGGTACATGCAAGCGGCGACAACTCGGGTGTCTTGAGCACCACCGTGTTTCCGGTTGCTATCGCGCAGGCGATACCGCGCGCGGCAAGCTGCAGCGGGAAGTTCCACGGCACGATCTGCGCGGAAACGCCGAACGGCGCCCTGACCGTGTAGTCGACGAAATCGCGCCCCAGGGGGATCGACACGCCCTCGAGCTTGTCGGCCAGACCACCGTAGTAGGTCAGGTAGCGTACGGCGGCCAGCGGTTCATTGCGGGCGGACTGGATCGGCTTGCCGTTCTCCAGACAGTCGACAACGGCGATCTCCTCGGCCATCTCTCGCAAGTGACGGGCGATTTCGAACATCATTGCGCCGCGATCCGCGGGTTTCATGTCGACGAGCACACGGGATTCGAATGCTCGGCGCGCTGCCCCGACCGCCGCGTCGATGTCGGCAGGGCCGGCACGGGCGACATCGGCGAGATGCTCACCGGTCGAGGGGTCTTCAACGGGGATGAACTCTCCGGTGTCCGGCTCGGTCCAGCGCCCGTCGATGTAGTGCAGCCAGCGCTTCGGAATCGTCATGGCATCTATCGGCATCTCGGTGCCTTCCTCTGTCTCACCGCCCCAGCGGCGCACAGGAGCGCGGTGGGAACCGCCGTCCCGCTAACCTTCAAGATACAATATATTTAGTTTCTGGCGGGGGAAACCCGCAATCCGACGCGGACCCGGGGAACCGAGACGGCCTACATCAGCGCTACAGCCCCGCCGTTGACGAGCAGCGTCTGACCCGTGATGTAGGAAGCGTCCGGTGAGGCAAGGAAGACACACACCCCAGCGAGGTCATCCGGAACACCCGCACGGCCCAACGGGATCTGGTCGAGGACCTGCTGGGGCAGCATCGACGGATCCGGCAATGTCACCCCCGGGGCCGCGCAGTTGACCCGGATGCCGAGCGGGCCGAACTCGACGGCCAGAACCTTGGTCAACTGCGAGATCGCGGCCTTGGACGCATGGTAGTGCGCGCCCTGCCCCCGTGTGACCGTGATGCCGGCCTGCGAACCGATATTCACGATCGCCCCTCCGCCGGCCGCCTCCAGCCATGGCAGCGCCGCCCGGATGCAGAGGAACGCACCCCGCAGGTTCACGGCGATCACGCGATCCCACTCGTGGACCGCGATCTCCCGGAACGGCCTTCGGAACCAGATGCCCGCGTTGTTGACCAGCACGTCGATACGCCCGAACTCGGATCCGACCCGCTCGAACAACGACTCCACATCGTCTGCCACCGCCACGTCGGCCGTCTCGTATCGAACGCGGGGATCGACGTCGACCGGGGGCTTACGATCGGCCACGACCACGCGCGCACCGCTGGACGCGAACCGTGCCGCGATCGAGGCACCGATACCCTCGGCGCCCCCGGTGACCAGAACGATGCGATCGGTTGTCACCGCAGACCTCGCTCGCCGAATTCCTTGCTGAGGAGATGACCGGCGTTGGGGACCAGCGGAGCGCGACCGAGGGCGGTGAGCAGCTCGTAGGTGGTCGCCGTCGCGGCTGACAGCACCGGCAGACCGAGGCGCGCCTCCGTTTCGGGAACGGCCGCTAGCGACGGCATTTGCACGCAGGCCGACAATACGATTGCATCGCAGCCCGTTCGGTCGAGCCCGTTGGCGATCGCCGGGAGGTCACCGGGGTCGAGCCGCCCGACGGCGCAATTGTCCGCAATGCCGAGGCTGACAGCGTCGACCACCTCGAAACCGGCGTCGTCGATGTACTCACGCACCTTCTGGGTGAGTTCCGGCATGTACGGGGTGATCATCGAGATCCGTTGTGCGCCCATCGCGGCGAGGCCACGCACCAACGCGCCTGCACTCGAGACCACCGGTGCGTCGCACCCCGTACTTCGCGCGACGTCGGTCAATCGCTTCTCGGCAGCCTCGTGGGCACCCGGCCCCTGGGACATGATCGCCACCAGGCAGGCATAGGCGATGGCGTCGCACTGGGCGTCGGCAAGCTCCACCGCACACCGGTTGCTCTCGCGATCCATCTGCAGTAGCGCATCGGCGGTCACATGTTGCATCCGCATCCGGCTGGAGTGAAACGTGAAGCGTTCCTCGGGGATGAGTTCGGCACGGCGCGCGAACATCTCGGGGACTTCGGTCTCCATCGTCGTGTTCGAGCTGGGTACTATCAGGCCAAGCCGGGTGGGCACCATGTCGATCGAATTCCTCACAGTCGGTTGCAGAGCGTTGAGCGGTAGCTAGGTTTGTGGCTGCTCGCACCGCGGCTCGGGAACATAGCCCGTCATCGATGCCCTTCCTCGCGGTTGCTCGAACGAAGTTCCTCGGCAGTCGCCCCCGGCCTCGCCACACGCGACGGGATCGCCAAGGCAACCTTGGATTATTAATTATACTATATTATTCCGGTAGCGCCATGATGCGTCAGACTGACTTCAGCGATGCCAAAAACGAGCGATGCCAGAAACGAGCAAGGAGGCTTGTGGTGTTTCCGAACGGACTGCGGCTATCTACTCCGGTGACCTCTCTCGACGCGCGGGAGCAGTGATGTCACGAGACCGCGACCACACCGAATGGGACACCGAATGGGACTACGTGATCGTCGGCGGCGGATCGGCCGGCTGCGTGCTCGCCAGCAGGTTGTCCGAAGATGCCTCGAAAACCGTGCTGCTCGTCGAGGCCGGCGGTTGGGATGGACACCCGCTGATCCGGATCCCGGCAGCACTGGCGATGATGCCGGAGAAGTTCGACTGGCGATTCCCCGGTAAGCCCGACGCTTCGCGCAACGGCCTGCCAGACGACTGGTCGGCGGGGCGGGTGCTCGGCGGCGGTAGTTCGATCAACATGATGTGCTGGGTACGGGGGGAGCGCTCCGACTTCGACGAGTGGCGCGATCTCGGCTGTCCCGGGTGGGGCTATGCCGACGTGTTGCCCTACTTCCAGCGCGCCGAGACGTTCGCCGGCGGGCCGAGCCCGCTGCGCGGAAGCGCCGGGCCGGTCGATGTGACGCCGGTCAAGATGAAGCTCGAAGCCCTCGATGATTTCCTCCAGGCGGCCGAGGAAGCAGGCTACCGGCTGAACCCCGACTACAACGGCGAACGCCAGCAAGGGGTTTCGCTGGCGCAGGTAAACCAGCGACGGGGATTTCGCTGCAACACCTCACGGGCGTATCTGGCGCCGATTCGCCGACGCCCCAATCTGACCATCCGCACCGGCGCGCTGGTCACCCGTGTCCTCATCGACGGGAAACGCGCCACCGGCGTGGAGTACGAGCACCGCGGGCGCCGATGGGAGGCGCGGGCCGCGGCCGAGGTGATCGTGAGCGCGGGCGCGCTGACATCTCCCAAGCTGCTCATGCTGTCCGGCATCGGCCCTGCCGACCATCTGCGGACGCATGGCATCGACGTCCGCGTAGACCACCCCGCTGTCGGAACCAACCTGCAGGAGCACCCCTATGCCTTGATGCGCTACCACACGACGGCCCGAACTCTTCGTGACGAGTTGAGGCCACTGCGGGCAGCTCGGCACGGGCTGGACTTCCTCCTACGCGGCGCGGGGGCGCTGACGATGTCTGGCGCCGCGGCGATCGTCTTCGCGCCGATCACGGGCGAGCGGCCTACCGAAACCGAGATCATCCTGATGCCGGTCGGCCTGCAGTTCGGTTCGCTCGAAGGGCAGGAGGACACCCACGACATCCACGATGTGAAGCTCGTTTCGAACCGCGTGATGGTCTACCCCAGCGTGGTGCACCCAACCGGTCGGGGCACCGTCCGCTTGGCATCGAGCGATCCGACGGCTCCGCCGGCCATCGATCACTCGCTGGTCAGCGGCGATGACATGACCAACCTGATCGCAGCGTGCCGCCAGGCTCGAGAGATCTTCCGGACGCCGAAGATGAAGGAAAGCAAGGTCGCCGAGGACCTTCCCGGTGACGATGTCGAGACCGATGAGCAATGGGCGCAGTTCCTGCGCAAGCATGCCTTCCGCCCCTACCACCCGGTCGGGACTTGCCGGATGGGGTCGGACAGCGGCGCGGTGCTGGACCCTGAGCTACGGGTTCGAGGCATCGAGGGCCTGCGAGTGGTCGACGCATCGGCGTTCCCTCGCATCACCAGTGGGAACACGAACGCGCCGGTGATCATGGTGGCCGAGCGCGCCGCCGACCTGATCCTGGGCAAACCCCCGCTGTAGGGGTTCCACGCGCCGTCAGGCTGGCGCACCAGACGCGGCAACAACCCCTCCATGCGAGGCGACGGCCATCGAGGCCGAGCGCGCCGCCGACCTGGTTCCGGGTCGACGCCCGCTACAGGGGTGTCACCCCGCCGTCGGGCTGGCGCACCAGACTCGGCACCAGTCCCTCCATCTGCGCGATGATCTGCAATGCGAGGATGTCGCTGGATTTTCGCGAGTCCACGATTCCGCCGTTGATCAGCCAAAGATGAGGCTGTGCGGTTGGACGGCTCATCGTGCGGTACTCGCCGTTCTCGGCGACGCCGATGCAGCGGCCGACCTTCTCGGCGACGTCGGCACCGAACAGGGCCGCGATGTCCTCGGACAGATCGTGGAACCCCGTACACAGCACGACAGCATCGAACGGCTCGACACTACCGTCGGTCAACAGGACACCCTGCGGCACAAAGCGTTCGACGCGGTGGAAGTCGAGCATCCCGATCTTGCCCTCGACGATCGCTTCCGATGCGCCGACGTTGAGGTAGTAGCCCTTGACATCCCGGAACAACTTCATCGTCCACCCGGTTTCGTCGTCACCGATGGTGAGCCGTTGTCCTGCTTTCCTCAGGCCGGAGTGCAGTTCGGCATGTGACGATTCCGATGCCGACGTGTAGGCCCGGGCACGCGCGATCATCATCGGGAGGTTCATCGAACTGCGCAGTTGGTCGGCTTCGTCCACCGGCACCCTGCCGTAGTCCGCGCTGAACTTCACGACCTCCTCGATGTTGACGACACAGCTGGGACCACGCTGGGCCATCGTCGGCACCGCACCCTTGTGGTAGAGGTCGAGACAGATGTCGTGACCGGTGGTCGAGGCACCCACGACCATCACCCGTTTGCCCCGGTAGGCGGCACCGCTCCGGAAGGCCGACGAGTGCAGCACTTCGCCGTCGAACTCGTCGAGCCCGGGCAGATCCGGAACCATCGGCGTGCCGCCGGCGCCACCCACCGCCAGCACCACGTGCTTGGGGTGCATGGTCCGCTCCGACCCGTCGGCCAAGCGCAGCGACACCTCCCACCGCCGGACCGCCTCGTCGAACGACGCGCTGAGCACCTCGGTCGAACCCCAGAAATTGAGATTCATCAACGATGCATAGCAGTCGAGCCAGTCCGCCCAACGATCCTTCGGAAGGAACATCGGCCAGTCGGCCGGCAACGGAACATAGGGCAGATCGTTCATCCATGTCGGCGTGTGCAGGGCCAGCGACTCATAGCGATTGCGCCACGTGTCACCCGGTTTCGCATTCTTCTCGACGATGAGATACGAAGCCCCCTTGCGCTCGAAGCGAGCGCCGACACAGAGCCCGGAGTGGCTGCCACCGATGATCAGGACATCGGGGTCGCGGGTGGAGAAGTCCGATTTCGCGGCACTCCACTCCCCCCAGGTCTGGCCCGGATAGGCCGGGTCATATCCCTGGCGCGGATGACGACCCACGGGTTCGGGAGCACAGTCCAGCGCTACCAGGCCGGTGGCAATCATCCAGCCGCGCATGCCGAAGGGAGCCGAAACATCAGGAAGCAGGCGAGCAAAGCCCTTCCCGGTGCCGACGGCCGTGTCGAACGCGAAGAATACCTCGACAACCGTTCTTCCGAGGAACTCGGCCGTTCGCGGCGCTGAGCGCTCGGCGTCGAGACGCAGGTTGCTGAATCCTGCCGGCTGGGCATGCTCGAACATCGCAGATCGAACCGCTTCTCTACCCCAGAACTGGCGGGTATCCCACGTCAGCGCCACCATGTCGCGCCAATAGGACTCTTCCTGGAGGAGATCATCGAAAGCATCCTGCTCGCCGGCGCCGAGCACCTGTTCCAGAGCGCTGAGCCAACCCAGCGCCTCGTCCGTCACCACCATGTCCTGCTTCGCGTTCAAGACCGACATCAGGCCCCTCTCACCGGTCGTCTTCAAACATTGACGACGAATATTCTACGTCGACGTTGATGATATTAGATTATATTTTCGCGAGCCGCCAGAACTCACCGGCGCCCACGGTCGCGGCATTGGGCCATCATTGGGTAGATCCGCGACGGGCGCGCCTTGTGGCCATCCGTGTATTTATGGATATAATATTTTAATGATGACAGCTGCCGAGAACCCCCGGACCGACGCCGGATTCCAGGTACTCAGGAGCTACGGGCCAACAGCACTGCGTTCAGATCATGCCGAGCGCCTCGGCGAACCAGGGGCGTTTCCCTTCACCCGCGGCAACTTCCCCGGCGGATATCGAGACCGCCTGTGGACCTTTCGGCAGTACTCAGGTTTCGGCACCCCTGAGTGGTCGAACGAGCGCTACAAACTCCTGCTCAAGGAGGGTGGCACCGGCCTCTCGGTGGCAGCCGATCTACCGACCCAAATCGGCTACGACTCCGACAATCCGGACGTCGAGGAAGAAGTCGGCCGCGTCGGGGTCGCGCTCGACTCACTCGCCGATGCCGAGATCCTGTTCCGTGACATACCGCTCGATCGCATCTCGACATCGTGGACGGTCAACGGTACCGCCGCGATCATGCTGGCGTTCTACGTCGCAGTCGGGGCAAAGCAGGGCGTACCGCGGGCGAAGCTGCGCGGAACGATGCAGAACGACATCCTCAAGGAGTACGTCGCACGGGGAACCTGGATCTGGCCACCGACTCCTTCGATCCGCCTCATCGGTGACACCATCGAGTTCTGCGCCGCAGAGGTCCCGCGATACAACGCGGTGTCCGTCGCGGGCGCCCACTTCCGGGACGCCGGAGCGAACGCCGCCCAGGAGATGGCATTCACCTTGCAGGATGCGGTGACCTACTGCGACGAGATCGTCGCTCGCGGATCCATGACGATCGACCAGTTCGCCCCGCAGGTCTCGTTCTTCTTCTACACACACAACGACTTCTTCGAAGAAGTGGCGAAGTACCGTGCCGGCCGTCGCCGCTGGGCCCACATAGTCCGGGAGCGGTACGGCGCCATGAATCCATCGTCATCGATGTTTCGTGTCGGTGTCGTGTGCGGCGGTTGGACCTTGCAGGCCCGGCAGCCGCAGAACAACATCGTCCGCGTCGCCTATCAAGCGATGGCGTCGGTACTCGGAGGCGCGCAGTCGATGTTCACTGCCGCCTGGGACGAGCCATTCGCCCTGCCAACGGAGGAGAGCACCACACTCGCGTTGCGCACACAGCAGATTCTCGCCCATGAGACTGGTGTGGCTCGCACCGTTGATCCGTTGGGTGGTTCGTACTTCGTCGAATCCCTCACCGACACAATGGAAGACCGACTGGTCGAGATCATGGCGGACCTCGAGTCACATGGCGGGATGGTTCGGTGCATCGAAGACGGGTACGTGCAGCGACTCATCGCCGACGAGTCCTACGCCGTACAGCAGCAGATCGACAGTGGCGAACGCGTGATCGTTGGCGTGAACAAGTATCGGACCGAAGAAGCCGCTCCGTCGGTCGAGCCACCGCTGATGTCCGACGAGGCCCGCAAGCTTCAGCTCGATCGGCTCGCCGAGGTCCGGCGGACACGCAGTACCCGTGCTGTGCTGACCTCCCTGGCCGAACTTCGCAAGGCTGCACAAGGAGGCACGAACCTGATGCCACATCTGATCGACTGTGTCGAGTCCTACTGCACCGTAGGCGAGATCACCAGCGAGCTCAAGGACGTCTGGGGCGAGTACCAGCCGTCGACGGTGTTCTGATGGCCACGCCCGCAAGAGTACTGGTGGCCAAGCCTGGCCTGGATGGCCACGACCGCGGTGCAAAGCTCGTCGCGCGCGCACTACGAGACGCCGGATTCGAGGTGATCTATACCGGCATTCGACAGACGCCCGAGATGATCTCGGCAATAGCCGTACAAGAGGACGTCGACATCGTCGGGCTGTCGATCCTCTCGGGCGCTCATATCGGCATAGGCCACAAGATGATCGAGGCGCTCCGCCGGCGCGATGGCGGTGACATCCGGGTGGTGATAGGGGGTACCATTCCGCAGTCCGACGTCCAGGAATTACTGGACGCGGGCGTGTGCGCGGTGTTCCCCACCGGGACACCGATCGAAGAACTGGTCGACGAGATCCGACGGCTCACGACCGAGGTCGGGCCCGGCACCGCTGGCGCCGCGAGGACACGGACAACACCAGCGGGCTAGCCCTTGTTACGCCGAGCCTGCTGGGCGGTCTCCGCCATTTCCCAATGGACATCGGCAACCCAGGTCGTGGCAAACCAAGCTGTGGCAGCTGCGGCGAGATCGGGGCGCGCGGACGGAGTCACAGCGCGCTGAGTTGCCTTGATTCCCACCAGTGCGTCACGCGGCGCGCTCGCGATACTCGTCGCAAGACGCCGCCACGCGGCGGGGAACTCGCAGCGCGGAACGACCATGTCGAACAGACCCAGCTGCCACGCCTCGGACGCCGAAACCGCCTGCCCGGTAGTCATCATGAGCAGCGAACGGCCGCCACCCACGAGCGCTGATAGACGCTCGACGCCGCCCCAGGCCGGCATGATCCCGAGTGCCACCTGGTTGAAGGCACACTTCACGTCGTCGGCAGCAATGCGGATGTCGCAGGCCACCGCCACCTCGGCGCCACCACCGAAGGCCGAGCCGTTCACCGCCGCCACGACCGGTATCGGCAACGACGCCAAGTCGTCGAGCACCGAACGCATGGTCATGGCCATCGCCACGGCGTCGTCAGATGATCGGATCGTCGACAGTTCCTTGAGATCACCACCCGACACAAAGGCTCGGTCGCCCGCACCGGTGAGCACCAGCACGTGGGCATCTGATTCACCCACCTGGCGAACAGCGTCCGCCAAGCCGCGCATCGTCTCCTGCCCGATCGCATTCCGCGCCGCAGGTCGGTCGATCGTCACTACAGCGACACGACCCTCGAGTTCCAGTCGCACGCCTCCTCGAGGCTCGACGCCGGTCACGTCAAAGTCTTCCTTCTTCAGATCGCCTGAATGGTTCGGGACTACTTACTGCCGTGCGTTACTGCCGAGACTCACCCGCCAGGTCGATCGACACGGATCTTCTCGTACGGTCCGGGACTGGTGACGGCCACGTACGAGGCCCGCTTGTCGCCGGTATTGCGAATTCCGTGTGGGACGCCAGCGGGAACCATGATGGCGTCGCCGGCGCGGGTGATCATCGGGGTCTCGTCGCCCAGGGTGTACTCACACTCGCCTTCGATGACGATGTGCAGGTGCTCGGTGGTGGGATGCATGTGATAGTCGTTCGCCTGACCTGGTTCCAGGTTCCACACCACGACACCGAGCTGGGCTGAATAGCCGAGCACGACCGTCGGCATCTCGTCGTCGAACTGCTGGAGCTTCGACAGCGGGAAGACCAGGCTCGGCAGGTTGTTGGAGTCGATCGTGCCGAAAAAGTCGAGGACAACCTTCTCGTCGTCGGGAAGCTTCGAGGTATCTGGTGTAGCGGCCATGGATTCGCTCCCTTTGCAGTTGTCGGTTGATTGTCAGCTCGCGCCCGACGAGTACTTCTCGACCAGTTGCGCCCAACGGCGGCCGCACTCACGGGCTCCCTGGGCGTACTCGTCCGGCACGACGTCATACGGGGGCCGGATCGGGCCGGCATTGCAGTACCCGGCTTCGTTGAACCGGATCTTCTCCAGCTGAAGGTTGAACTGTGAGAACGCCTCGAGGTCACCGTTCGGAATGAACGTCTCGTTGGCCCAGAAGATGTCCTTGGCGATCTCTCCTGCCTTGTCGAAGTCCTTGGCCTCGATCGCATCCATCAGCGCCACACAGGGATGCGGGCCCATGCACGCGGCGGTGGCCCACAGCGCGGTCATCGCATCCGGCGCCTGCTGGGCGAACATCAAGGCCATCATGTCGATCGGCAGGAAGTTGATCTTGTTGCCGGCCGCTTCGACGCACTCGAGATAGCCCACCGGGCTGGCGAACTTGGCGCTGGTCACCGTCGGCGCCGCCTGCGTGACCGCGCTCCAGAACGACGGCGCGAAGTCGAACCTGAATGCATATTTGTTGGCGTAGACCATGATCGCCAGGTCCGGGAACGCCTCGGAGATCGATGCGTAGTAGTTGACCGCCTGCGCCTCACTGCAGGCCTGCCACATCGGCAACCCAAGCATCGTGCCATCGGCCCCGCGGTCCTGCAGGAACCGCATCCGCTGCACCGTGCTGTGCGTGCCCAGCGTCGTCGCCCCGACAAAGGCGGGCACCCGCTTGTCGACCGTTGCCAAGAAGCAGTCCGTGAACGCCTCGAACTCGGACTCGGTGAGGGTCGCACACTCCCCGGTGGTCCCCAAGGCCAGCAACCCGCTGCACCCGTCAGCGATCAACTGCTCGGTCAGGCGCGCGGTTTCGTCCAGATCCACGGTATCGGTCGCATCCCAACGATCCGCACCCGGTGTGGCCGGCGTCGCCAAGATCCCATACACACCTGTGAAGTCCCGCGCGGTCAGCATCGACCCTCCTCTAGCTTGCTGAACAACCAACGTCTTTCCAGACGACCGCTGCCCTGTCGGTAGGGCGCTTGCCTACCGAGTCACCACCGAGGGCGGGCAAGAAAGGCAACGTACTCGCGGTCCTTGCACGCGGCCGTCACCGTGCCGCTCGCGACAGCTCACGTCATTCCCATATCGAGAATTCAGTAAACAATATATTACTTTGGGGTGCAGGGCAACTACGCGTCTTACTCGTGCCCCGGTCCACCCGCCGAGGTCACCTACACTCACGCCGGGCGGTCGATCCGCCTGCACGCTGCGGAGTTCATGCCAGCCCGACTTCGCAACGTCTCACCGAACGGCGGGGAGGTGCGGGCGATGACGAAACCGCGAGGCGTGGGCTTCGAGAAGATGGAAAACGCCATCGTCGATACCGCCGGAATTCTGTTCGAGCGAAAGGGCTTCAACCAGACCAGCCTTCAGGACATCGCCAAGGCGGTCGGGATGGCGCGACCATCGCTCTATCACTATTTCGAGAATCGGGACCAGATCCTTGCCGCCGGCATCGAAGTCCTGATCCAGCAACGGGACGCCACCACGCAAGAACTGCGTGGGGTCGGCGGCAACCCGGTAGAGCGCCTCACTGCGCTCATGCATGGGCTCGGCACCCTCGTCACCGAGCACCCGGTCTGGGTGCGGATCGCCCTTCGCGAAGAGGCCGCACTACCCGAGGACATCCGGGTCCGGGACCGCACCTCCCGGCTGGAGTTCTTCGAACTGGTCGTCCTGGCCCTTCGGGAAGGCGACGAACTCGGCTACCTGCGTGTGCACGACGAGCGCGCGACCGCCATGACCATCATCGCAGCGCTCACCAGCCTTCAGGGCCAGTACACGGCCACTGCCAACACCACGCCCGAGGAGACGACGCGGCTGGCTGTCGACGTGCTCCTGCACGGAGTGCTGAATCCCGCACGCCGCCCCGGCACCCGGTTGCAGCGCGGACTCGCGCTGATCCGCGAAGGCATGGAGCTCATAGAGCGGAGCCCGTCCTCGAGCTGAGCCGATGCGGACAGCCGAATCTGGCCGGATCCATATGGGGTAAACATTTTAGATATAGTATCTACATTGGCGTCATGCCGGATAGCGGCATGAGCGCATCACCGGCGCCAACAATCGCAAGATCGGCGGAAGGGAGCGATTCGTGCACAAGGTCGATGAGCTGGCATACATCGGGATCGGCGCAAACGATCTCGATGTGTGGTCGAAGTATGCCCGGGAAGTCCTCGGCCACGAGATCGCCGCGGACAGCGACAGCTCCAACCTGTACCTACGCATGGACGAGCGTCATCACCGATTCATCGTCCATCCGGCCGACAACGAACCCGAAGACGTCTCCTACGTCGGGTGGCAGGTTCGCGATGCCACCGCGATGGACGCGATCGCCGCCCAGGTCGAGGCCGCCGGGGTCCCTGTCATCGCCGGCAAACCCGAGGAGGCGGCGACACGGCGGGTGCTTGGCTTCGTGCACTTCACCGACCCACACTCGGGCATCCGCATGGAGGTGTCGTACGGACCGCAGGTCACGTTCCAGCCCTCCTACCGGCCGTCGCGCCCGATCTCGGGGTTCGTGACCGGCGCCCAGGGTCTTGGCCACTTCGTCACGTACGTACCCGATGTCGACGCGGCCGAGAACTTCTACAGCGAGACCATCGGCTTGGCGACATCGGATGCGCCCAACTTTCCCGGTGTCGGCAAGCTCGCTTCCTTCATGTACTGCAACCCACGGCATCATTCATTCGCCTTCTTCGGGAATCCGCAGCCCAAACGCCGCACCTACCACGTGATGCTCGAGCACACGAGTATCGACGACGTCGGCACGGCATTCGACCTCTGCCAGTCACAGGGCAAGGTGAAGGTGCAACTCGGCCGGCACAACAACGACCGGATGTTCTCGTTCTACACCGAAAGCCCGTCCGGCTGGCTGTTCGAACTCGGATGGGGTGCGCGCACCATCGATCCCGACACGTTCGCCATCGAGCACTTCAGCCTCGGCGGCGAGAACGGGATGGGCGAGTGGGGCCACGCCGGTCTGGCTGAATCCGCCTTTTGACCGGCCCCGGCGCGGGGAAGCCTATCCGAGACGACACACCGGCATTAAAATACGATATACCGAAGCAGTGCTGGCCGGCGAGTACGCTTAGCCGACCAGGTTTGGTATTTCACCTCCACCGGAAGGCGTGTCGCAATTGCTGGATACCGATGACGGCGGCGCCTTCTTCGCCAGCACGGAAAACAAGCGCCCGAACCACCAAAGCCTCAAAGAGCTGGCCGCGAACTACATCCGCGAAGGCGTCGTCTCTGGTCGGCTCGGCCCCGGCGCCAAGGTGGATCAAGACCAGATCGCCGAAGAACTGGGCATCAGCCGACTGCCCATCAGAGAGGCGTTGATCGAACTCACCGCGAAGGGTTTCGTCGAATCGATTCCTCGCCGGGGCGCATTCATCGTGAAGCTGACGACCGACGACATCGAGGACCACTACGAGGTGGTCAGCTTGCTCTTCGGGCTGACCGCACAGCGGGCAGCCGAGCGGATCAGCGACGAGAAGATCCGAGCCCTACAGAAGTTGCACACCGAGATAACCGGCGCCCAGGAGTCCTCGACGCGGCAGCGACTGCTCATGGAGTTCTACCGGATCATCAACCGTGTGGGGACCTCCGCACGTCTGCTTCTGACTCTCCAGTTCTTGGCTTTGGCACTCCCGAACGACTTCTACTTCAGCACGTCTCGGTGGCCCGCGACCGAGACGGTGTACCGCGAACGCATCCTCGACGCGCTCGAGAGCCACGATGCCGAGGCCGCCGTCAAGGCGACCCATGAACACTTCCGGGCGTGCGCGAAGGTCACGACCGACGCGCTCCGCTCGCGCGGATACTGGGCGGATTCCGACAATGCGAGTGAAGCAGCGAGCTGACAAGCACTCGGCGCTCCGAGCGAGTCAGCACCGTACGCCGTAGGACCGGGGCAGGCCGAGCACGTGCTCGGCGAGGTAGTTCAGGATCATCTCCTGTGGCACCGGCGCGATCCGCATCAGGCGGGCCTCACGCCAGTACCGCGACACGTCGTACTCGTGTGCGTAGCCGAATCCGCCGTGGGTCTGAACGGCTTGGTCCGCCGCGGCAAAAGCTGCCTCCGAGGCGAGCCACTTCGCCATGTTCGCCTGCTCGCCGCAGTGCAGTCCACTGTCATAGCGCCAGGCGGCCTCACGCACCACGAGTTCCGCGGCACGTAGCCGGGCATAGGCCTCAGCAAGGGGAAACGCGATCCCCTGGTTGGATCCGATCGGCGCGCCGTAGACCACCCGCTCGTTCGCATAGTCGACGGCTCGCGCGATGGCTGCCCGCCCGATCCCGATGGCTTCGGCCGCCACGAGGATCCGCTCCGGGTTGAGGCCGTGCAGCAGGTACTTGAAGCCCAGCCCCTCCTCCCCCACCCGGTCATCGACAGGCACGATGTGGTCGTCGAACGTGACCTCACATGACACGACCGCATTGCGGCCCACCTTGGGAATCGCGGTGATCCGGACCTCGGGCGCCTGTAGATCGGCCAACAACAAGGTCAGGCCATCGGTGCGCTTCTCGACTTCTTCGAGCGGTGTCGTCCGGACGAGCAACAACGTCTTCTGACACAACGACGCCTTGCTCATCCAGACCTTCTGGCCTCGGACGACGTAGTTGTCGCCGTCGCGCACCGCACGCGTGCGGATGTTCGTGGTATCGGTGCCGGCATCGGGCTCGGTCACACCGAACGCCACGTGCAGCTCACCGGCGGCGACGGCGGGCAGGTACTTCTTCCGCATCTCCTCGGTGCCGAACTTGGTGACCGGGTTCATTCCGAAGATGGACAGGTGGATCGCGCTGCACCCGTTCATGGCGGCACCCGAGGCCGCCACCTCCTCCAGCACGATCGATGCTTCCTCGATGCCACATCCGCCGCCGCCGTACTCCTCCGGGATGGCGATACCGATCCAGCCCCCTTCGGCGAGCGCCCTGTAGAACTCCCAGGGAAACTCATGCCGCTCATCGAGGACACGCCAGTATTCATCGGGGAAGTCGCGGCACACTTGCCGTACACCTTCACGAATGTCGTTGTGCAGATCGGATTCCGAGAAATCAGTCATGAATCTCCAGATCGTCGGTCAGTCAACAGATGCCGCCGGCATGGGGCGCCGGCACACGGCCTACGCCTCGTCCAGCGAGCTCAGGCGCGCGGAAAGCGCTCGCGCAGCCACCTCACGATGAGCTCGCCGGCACGCTGCCCGCCCGGAGGTCCGTCCGGGCTGGGAGATCCGCCGAAATGAGTCCCCGCAACGCGCTCATGGGTCTTGTCGGACGCACCGATCGCGTCGAACATCTCGCGGGCCACTGACGGGAACGTGGCCTGGTCGGCGGTGTACTCGATAAACAGGCTGGGGATCGTCACCTCGGGCACACACGTGCTGAAACGCGCGTTGCTACTGAGCCCCGACCAGGTGGAAAGCCAGGCGTCGGCCGTAGTGAGCCGACCGAACCCGGAGATCCCGAAGTTGATCAGATCCGGGCGGCGACCGTGGATGGACCCGTAGGGCCGATCTGAAGGGTCCAGCGACAAGTCCAGCGTCCGCGGGTCGGCGTCCGTGCGGTACACCGTGATGACCTTCGACATCACGCTCGCCCGGCGGTCAGCAGCGCTCCCGCTCGACCGGAACCGCTCCTTGGCCGCCATCCGTTCAGCGATCAGATGCCGGGCGTGCGCGTCGATCCGCGCCACCCGCGCCCGCTGCGCCGAACGGTAGCGCGCCAAGAACGCCGACGGATAGGTCGAACTGCCCGGCGGCTCACGAAAGCCGTTGGCCTCATCGAAGATATCCAGATCAGGAACCGTCGACAGTGGGTCGGATTCATCCGCAACGGCGCCGTCGATACATCCGAGTAACAGTTCCCCCTGCCCGGGGTGTGGTGCAGCGAATATCACTGCGTCCGGGACCGGAATCCTCGCTTCGGCGAGGCCGATCGGCTTGCCCCCCGGTGTCACCCGAATGCGGTTGTCAGGTTCCCGAGCGGCCTGCTGCACATAGAACGCGTACAGAGTCGCGCCTCCGGACGGGCCGCACGCGACGATGTGCTCGAAACCGCGGTCGCGCAACTGCGCGAAGCCCGCTGCAGCGTCGAGCACCGCCTCCTCGTGCACGAGCGTCAGGTCGTTGTTGACCGTCCGGGAACCTTGCGCCCATACCGCGAAGCCCGATTTCAGCAGAATCGGAATCAGGTAGTGCCGCGCAAGGTCCTGGCGAGGATGCATCAGCGTGACTACTGTCGTCGCGCCCTGCACGGTGTAGAGGATCCCCGGCACGACTGCGTCGTCGGCGGTCGCGACAGTGGTGACCGTCGTCGTCACCCCGTCGGGCATCGGCCCGGGTTTCATCCGCGGCCGGTAGCCCAACCGCGTGGCCGGTGCGCTCACGAGTCGCTGGCAGCCACGATGCGCAGGGCGTTCTTGTCGAACTGCACGACGTTGGCGTGGTCCAGCGCGCCAAGGCAGCTGTACCACACGGCGTGACGCGCGCCGGTGCTCACCCGGTCGATCGTGATCCCATCGGGGAAAGACAGTTCCACATACGCTCCGACGTGGCGCGTGTCGAGCTCGCTGTCACCGACCGCCGCCTTCCAGATCGGCTCGGTTTCGGGGATATCGGGGAAGAAGACACTAGGCATGGCTGACTCCCAGCTGCTCGGCGATGAGTTCGGCCTTGCGCTCCCATACCTTCGTCAGGGTGGGGTCGGGGCCGTTGGTGATGTCGATCAGGGCCTGGATCGAAATTTCGGTATCGACGGTGTCGGCCGTCTGCAGCGGCCGCAGCGGCCGGGAGATCTCGATGCTGTAGCCGTTGGGATCGAAGACATAGATCGATTCGATGAGCTCGTGTGTGACGCGAAACCTCAGCTCGTAGCCGCCCTCTTCGATTCGGCGCTGATAGCCGTCGAGCTCTTCGACGGTGTCGACCGCCAGGGCGAGATGGCGCGCCTTGTTGATGCGGTCGGGGACGTTGGGGTCGCGGTACTCGGGCACGTCGAAGTAGTAGAAGAACGCAATGGTCCCGCCGGCGCCGATGTCGAAGAAGAAGTGCGCGAAATCCGGATGGGGAATGTTGCCCCATCCCGGCGCCAGGATGCAGTGCTTGAGCGGGAAACCGAGTACGTCCCGGTAGAAGTGAACGGTCTCCTCGAGTTTCCAGGTCGGGTAGGCGACGTGATCGACGCCCCGCATGCCCCCGGCGAGTTTCGTATTCATCGTCATTTCCTCACTTTCTCTGGCGCGCCTGCAGTTTCCACCCAGCCGCGCAGAACATCCTTTCGAACCTTGCCCACTCCGGTCTTGGGCAACTCGTCGACGAGGACGAGCCGCTCCGGCCACTTGAACTTGGCGACTCCGCGTGCGTCGAGGTGCTCGACGAGTCGCAATCGCAGTTCCTCCACATCGACGTCGACGTTGCCGGACTCGGGTACCACGACGACGCAGATCCTCTCTCCCAGAGCGTGATCAGGTATTCCAACAGCTGCCACCTCACGCACCTCTGGATGGTCGTGCAGGAGCAACTCCAGCTCCGGAGCCATGACTTTCTCCCCACCCCTGCTTATCTGGTCCTTGACCCGGCCCGTCACGACGAAGCAGCGGCGGCCACCGATGGACTCCACCCGCCCGAGATCGCCGGAACGTAGGAACCCGTCCGAGGTGAACGCAGAATGTTCATCGCCGAGATAGGTCCGGATCACGCTGGGCCCCCTGAAGGTCAGCTCTCCCACTTCGCCGTCAGGAACGGGCTCTTCGGTCTCGATGGCTCGGACTACGACTTCATCGTGCGCGCCTATCGTCGAACCCACCGTGTAGCGCCGGATCTCCGGCGGATCGTCGGGCGACGCGGCAAGATGCACTCCCTCGCCCATCCCGAAGCTTCCGATAGCAGTCGCACCGAACATCCGCTCGGCCTGGGCTGACATCTCCGGCCGGACGAACACCCACATGAATTGCTCGACGGAGCTGAAGTCACAGTCAACCCGCGCGCTGTACTCCACCAGTGGGCGAAATGCCGCCATGTTGAAGTGCATCCAGCTGACCCGATAACGTTCGATCAGCCCGACGAGCAGCTCGGCGTCGACCGAACGACCGAGAACGACGGTGCCGCCGACGAAATGGGTCGGCACCATTACCGTGCCCAGCCCCGCATGGTGCATGACCGGGATGAAATGCAGAGTCACGGTCTGCTCATCCCATCGAAAATTCCTCGACCATCGCGCCGCGATCGACAGGTAGGTGGCATGTGTATGCGGAATCACCTTCGGCACACCCGTCGTGCCACCCGAGAGCTGAAAAAGCGCAACACGGTCCGGCGACAGCCCACGCTGGATCTCGTCCACCGTCTGGCTCGCACGGACAGGGTCGGCATCATGAATCAGCTCTTCGAGCGACCGCACGCCGTCCGAAGAATCCCCGCGGGCGACGACACGCACTGCGACCTGCGGGCACCTGTCAGCCAGTTCTGAGCTCAAGGCTGCCAGGTCATACGTACGGTAGTCGGCCTGAAAGATGTGGGCCCGCGCTCCGGTCGCCATGGCGATGTTGGTGACTTCATGGAGCCGATGGTTCGGGATACTGCAGACCGGGATGAGCCCAGCCTTGAGGACGCCGTAGAAGGCGATGACGGCCTCGAGCTCGTTGCCCATCTGGAAGATGACGGGGTCGCCGGGTTTCAGTCCGGCATCGACCAGGCCGAGGGCCAAGGCATCCGAGCGCCCATCGAGCTCCTGATAGGTCAGCGAGCCCTCGACAGTTGCGATGGCAAGCCCTGCCGGCCGGCGGGCAGCATGACCGCGGAACACCTCGACGATCGTTCGGTCGCTCCACTCTCCGGCGGCGCGGTAGCGCTCGGCCTCGGCCCCGAATGCGCCAATCACGCGCTCGACGTCGGCGCGCAGGTTCGTTTCGGTCATGCGAAGATCCACCTTCTCTGGCTCTCTCCCAGCAGAAGCCGACCGAAACGCAGGTCTGTGAAGTGGGCGGCGCCGATGGCAACATCGCTACCTTCGTACTCCCGCGCGAGCTGAGTCGCGGTCCTGCGTGCAAGCGCCGGATCGACGTCACCGATCGTAAGCCACTCGTCCTCGACCAACTCGGCCGGGCAGTGCACGACATCGCCGAGTAGAACGGCGCGTTGGTCGTTGCCGGAGAGCACCACGATCGACGACCCCGGGGTGTGGCCAGGGGCATGCACGACGTCGACCCCCGGCGCCAGCGTCGTATCGGCACTCCAGCACTTCATCACCGGCGCCATCACCGCCAGCTTCTCCGGCGCACCCATCGCGCCACCGTTGGTGAAGTAGTCCCAGTCGGCCTGGTGACAGTGGTAGGTGGCATTCGGAAACACGATTCGATCACCGACCGCACCCCACCCGACGTGATCGAGATGCAAATGGGTGAACAGCACGTCGGTGATGTCCTGCACAGCGGTGCCCAGGCGGTCCAGCATCGCGCCGCCGGGCAGTGTGCTGTTCCCGAGTGGTCGGTCCTCGGGCCCCACACCCGCGTCGACCAGGATGACCCGGTCGCGGGACCGCACCACGTAACCGCCGAGCGTCAACGGAAGGTAGCCGTCTGCGTCGAGCAACCAGGAATGGCGCGACCAGTCGACAGCCGAGGTCTTGTCGTATGTCTTCGTCGGCACCACACGCGAGACGCTGTCCACCACCGGGGTGACAGTGATTTCTCCAACGCTGATCATGACCGCGTCAGCAACCTGCTCGAGTCGGGGCGGTGCCCAATGCAGCACCACAGGACAACGGAGCCACCCCGACGGCCACATCTGACGCCTCGGCCCGAACTTCGAGTAGCCCCACCCAGGCTGCAGTCCCCACGGCCTCATCCCCTCCTCGAATCGACACTCATGATGATAAAGCTACGCTGACGTCGAGACAATAGAATATGATATACATAACTCCTCGGTTATCAGTTCCGCCGACCGGCGCCAGGCGCACAAGACGCAGACGTTCGGTTCGCATGGCGTTCTGCCACCTCGCGTCGACTTCGACCCCGACGCACATTAGTGGCGCACCGACGCGCCGACAGCACCCCGGCCGGCAGCCCATCGTCGCACTTCTCGACACGAATCACCGTTGCAGCTCAACGCCATTCGGCAGAGAGGTGCAACGGGGCGGACGCCAGTGAGGCTCGTTACGGTCTAGACCCCAGCGACAGTTTCGGATAAAGTATCCAACATGCTCCCCGTTGGACTGGTTGCATAGCGACGAACCTGCCAGCGCTGAGCGCCACACTGGAGGCGGGTGTCCAGCACCCACCTCCGGACCGGGTGGACCGGAGAAAGGGATCCACGTGCCCATCGAGCCGACCATGACAATCGGCGGCAAACCCGCCACCAGCGACGTCTGGATCGACGTCCACAACCCAGCGGACCTCAAGACGGTCGTCGGCCGCTACCCGAACGGATCGGCTGCGCATGCAGCGAGCGCAGTGCAGGCTGCCGTTGAGGCCTTCCCGGCTTGGAGCGCAACTCCGCCGGCCGACCGCGGCGCACTGCTCATGCAGGCGGCAGCTGTCGCCGGCGAGCGCAGCACCGAGCTGGCCCCGATCCTGACCGCCGAGAACGGCAAGACGCTCATGGAGTCGTTCATCGACTTCGGGATGGCGGCCATGACCATCGCCTACTATGCGCCTCACCCCGAGTACCTCGACGACAAGGTGATCGAGAACGAAACCCGCCGCTTGCGGGTGGTGAAGCAGCCCCACGGCGTGGTCGCGGCGATCGTCCCCTGGAATTTCCCGGTCGGACTGGCCTGCGGCAAGATCGGCCCCGCACTGATGGCCGGCAACACGGTGGTCGTCAAGGTTCCCGAGTTCGCTCCGCTGGCCACCCTGGAAGCCCTCGGCGCCTTCGCGGCAGTCTTCCCACCGGGTGTGCTCAACGTGGTTTCGGGCTTCGGCCCAGAGGTGGGATCTGCCTTGGTCAGGGACCCACGCGTGCGCAAGGTCGCGTTCGTCGGCAGCACCGCCACGGGCAAAGCCGTGATGGCCGACGCTGCGGCGCATCTGGCCAGCGTCACACTCGAACTCGGCGGCAACGACGCCGCGCTCATCCTCGGCGATGCCGAGCTCGGGGAGCAGGCGATCACACGGATCGTCAGTGGTGCCTTCGCCGACGCCGGCCAGATCTGCTTCGCGATCAAGCGGCTCTACGTCCATGAGTCGCGCTACGACGAGCTCGTCGAGAAACTCAAGACTGCGGTCGGTCAACTGGTCGTCGGCGACGGCATACGGCCCGAGGTGACGATGGGGCCACTCAACAATGAGCGCCAATTCAGCAAGGTGACCGAACTGCTCGCCGACGCAAAGCAGTCGGGCCTCGATGTGGTGGAACTGGGTTCATACGCCGAGGGCACCGACCCGGCCGGCGGCTACTTCATGCTGCCGCACCTGGTGCTCGACCCGCCGGACGGGGCCACGGTCGTCAGCTGCGAGCAGATGGGGCCCATCCTGCCCGTGATGAAGTTCTCCGACGATGACGAAGCCGTGCGTCGGGCGAACGACAGCGAATACGGACTGGCCAGCTCGGTGTGGTCGAGAGATCTCGACAAGGCCTTCGCCGTGGCAGCACGCATCGAAGCCGGCTGCACATTCGTCAACAGTCACAACCTGTCGAGCGTCGACGTCGACGGCCCCTTCGGCGGGTTCAAGCAGAGCGGCGTCGGCCAGGAGTTCGGCGGTGAGCATGGCCTGCTCGAGTACACGCAATTCCACACGATCACCGACAACTGCGTCGGGATGTGAACACCGAGATGGCTGCCCCCGATACCTAGCGGGGGGCACCCATCGGAGCACGTTCGCACGCCACCGTCTTCAGGAGGAGACAACACGAAATGAACAGTGTGTCGGTATCTTTGGCCTCATCGGGACCGCTGAGCCATCGATGGTTGGCGGTGGCCCATCCAGAAGATGTGGTGAACAGCCCGGCCGCCGTACGACTACTGGGTCGCGATCTCGTTCTGTGGCGCAGCCCCGATGGAGCCGTCGTTGCAGCTCCGGTCCAGTGCACGCACAGCAAGGCAGACCTGACCAAGGGCGAGGTGAGCGACGGGCGGCTCGCGTGCCCGAAGCACGGTTGGACCTTCGGGGACCAAGGCCGTTGCGTCTTCAAGCCCTCTGGACTTCCCATCAATGACAAGGCGCACCTCAAGACGCATCGGTGCGCCGAGCACTACGGGCTCATCTGGGTGGCTCTCAGCGACCCAACATCGCCCGTCGTCGACATCGCCACCGACGTCGACTCGAGGTGTCGCCGAATTCACAGCGACGTCTCCCTGTGGCAGTCGAATCCGATCCAGATCATCACCAGCGTTCTGGCCCAGAAGAATTCGATGTTCGATCGCGTCACCGCCGAGGTGCCATTCATCGTCCGCAGCACCTCGAAGTCCGATGGCGGCACTGAGACCCACCGGCTACTGACATGCTCCCCCGTCGACAATCGCAGTTCACTCGTGACGTCGGTGGTGTGGACCAGCCGCCGCTCGACCGAAGACGATCGAGCGCTCGTTGCCGCGGCCTCTGCGGACCTGCCACAGGCCCGGGCCGCCGCGGAAAGTGCGGTGGTTGCGGTACCGGTGGTCGATTTCACCCCCGACGATGAGCCGGACACCGCCGACTGGAAGCACAGGCTGCTGGCCCTTTTCGAGCGCACCACAGCCTGAGCCGAAGGATCCGGCAGAGGCCCCCGGCGCACCGACGCATAGGGGCCCTCCACTCGACCTAGTCACGACCCAGACGCTCGCCGCTCAACCGACCGCACCCTATTCGCACATTATTGATATTATATCTAGACTTCGGGCAGGAATGAGGTTAGTCTCTCCTTATAGCGCTTCGTCAATCTGCCCGACTCGAGGACGGTGAACCGTGTTCGTCTGCTTGTGCACCGGCGTGACCAGCCAGGCGGTCACCGACCTGGTCGCCCAAGGCGCATCCAGCACGAAAGACATCGCGAGAGCGTGTGGCGCCGGCATGGACTGCGGACGGTGTCGTCGAACCGTCCGCGCAACGATATTGGCCGCAAAGACACAATGCAGTCCCGTTCCCGGTAGCTGCCGCAACGCACACGAAACCTGTTCGCTCGAATGCCCTCGAACATCCGACGCATCCTCGGCCGGTGACAGGCGTGTGCGAGCGTTCGGCCTGACAGACCGTGCCGGTAACCCCCAGGACGCCCTTCGAGACGCCAGAGGTTACCTGGCTGCAGGCGACCCACACGCAGCACAGCAAGCCAACACCTGAAGGCCGGGCCCTGCGGGCAGGCCTCGCAGACCGCGACCGCTGCTCGGGCCGGCACATAGTCGAACGACGTTCCCAAAACCACCACTACCCGATCGTTAGAGGAAATCCATGCGTGCAGAACAGAGCTCACCGGGTGTCGGCACCAGCAGTCCACTCGACGTCATCGCCGACGAAGCCATCCAGATCTGGACGATCGATCTGCCTCATATCGGCAATGCGATTACCGACAAGGCGTTCATTTCGGCATTCGAATCCGCGGTCGACGCGGCCAACGACGACGTCGCCCTTGGCGCGGTGATCCTGACCGGCGCAGGACAGATCTTTTCCGCTGGCGGCAACGTCAAGGAAATGGCCGACCGCACAGGAATGTTCGGCCTCGCTCCCCTCGATCAGCGACGCGCCTACATCGACGGAATCCAACGGATCCCGCGTGCCGTCAGTCGTCTCGAGGTTCCCTTGATCGCAGCCGTGAACGGACCTGCCATCGGCGCGGGCTGCGACCTGGCCATGATGTGCGACATCCGGGTCGCATCCGAACGGGCGTCGTTCGCTGAGAGCTTCGTGCAGATCGGTCTCATCCCCGGCGACGGAGGTAGCTGGTTTCTGCCCCGAGCCGTCGGCTACGAACGCGCCGCTGAGATGACCCTCACCGGCGACCGCATCGACGCCACGACAGCATACGAATGGGGCATGGTCAGCCGCGTGGTACCCCACGATGACCTACTACCCGAGGCTCGCGCACTCGCCGAACGGATTACCAAGAATCCCAACCACGCGGTGCGAATGGCGAAGCGACTGCTCCAGGAGTCACGGACTGGCGGCGGTATGGATTCGACTCTCGCGATGGCCGCAGCCATGCAGCCGTTGGCGCACGCCGACCCGGCACATGCTCAGCGCATCAGCCGGTGGCGAAGCGAGCAGTAGGTCCGGGTCTGTGGCGGCCGCATCTCACCGCTCACAGTAGGCAGCGCCGCGTCTCGCCAATGCCGGCCCCTTCGGGCCAGCATGCTCATGCACATATCGCCCTGACCATCAACAGAATTGGGGCAACAGGACGTCAAGTTTCGTGTTCGGCGGTGTGTCCTGCTTCTCCACCCGGCATGAGTAGCATCCGTCGGCGCTCGCGGGCTTAGCTTCCGGGTTGGGGACGGGATCGGGCGTTTCCCTGCCGCCACGGACCGCGGTGCCTGCAATCAGTTTTCCAGCGCCTCCACTCGCGGGAAAGCAATGCACTCTGGGAATGGGGGCGGCATCACACGACAATCGGATCCTGAGTGTCGTTGTCGGCGGGAATTTCTTGCATCTTCTTCGCTACCACAAAACGACTACATACCCCGTCGTATATAGTTTCGGAATCGATGATGTGGAAATTTGCACTTCGAACCAAATCATCTAGCTCAGCGCCCGTGATCCTCCGTATAGGGATGGGGATTATTCCGGTCTTGCACAATATTCGGACAATCTGCATTCGCACATGAACTGGAGGTGACATCTTGTCCCGTAGACAAGGCGTCACTGAAATGACCACCCCGCTAGGCTTGAGCAGCTCGTACATCCTCTGCAGCACCTTCGCCGGGTTGGGTACTGTGTGCAGCACATTGAAAGCCAAGACAGCGTCGAAGGATGCCGCTTCGTACGCGTCATCGAAGATATCCGCTCGCGCGAAACCGATATTAGCGATGCTGCTCACATCTGCCTTCTTTTTCGCTGCTTCTATCATATTCGTTGATATGTCAACGGCATGGATTTCTTTTACATGCTTGGCCAGCTCACAAGCTGTGGCGCCTGTTCCACATCCATAATCCAGAACAGTATCGCTACCATTGAGGTATTTCTTGGCGTTGCCTCTACTTTTGCTGTGAATATGCGCAAATCGTTCCTCGTTCTTGTCGTAGCTGCTTGCGGAATTGTCCCAGAACTCTTCCGGCGTATTCATTCTCTGCAGTCCTTGCGCAATTGTCGGAACGTTTGTCGGCCGTATCGACGGCGGGAAGGCGGAGAGGATCACGGTAACTGTCCCGTCGCGCAGGTCGGCGCGACCGGGCCGACCAAGATCCAGGCGGCCACCGCAACCAGGGCCAGCAACAGCACGGCCGCCACAACATGGCCGAGCGGTCGCCAGCAGTCTTTGACGGCGCCGAGGCGCTCGGGCTGCAACTTCACGCTATTGACTCCTCCGCCGAGTCCGAGTCAACCGATCCGCGGTGTCTGGGTGTCGGCGGCATTGACGATGTCTGGTACCACGACCAGCACGGTCTTGCCCCGGCTATGGCCCGTCTCGATAGTGCGTAGCGCACGTGCAGCCTCGCTGAGGGGGTAGGTCGCATCGAGAACGGGCCGCACTGTGCCGGCGTCGACGAGGCGGACGATTTCCTCGAGCCGCTCCGCCGCGGGTTTGAGTTGCAGCGTGCGGACACGGCCCGACCGCGACTTGAACCAAGCCGTGCCGGCCAAGCCTTCGAGCATCTGCCGGATGCTTCCGCCGACCATGATGTACCGGCCGCCCGGCCGCAGGCAGGCAAAATATCGGCGTAACGGGACGTAGCCGTTGACGCCGAGGATGACGTCCCAGGTGTCACCCCGGGTGGTGAAATCCTCGGTCGTGTAGTCGATGATTTCGTCGGCTCCGAGGTCGCGCATCAGGTCGCGCTTGGCGGTGCTGCATACCGCGGTCACCTTGGCTCCGAGCGCCTTGGCAATCTGCACGGCGAAGCTCCCGACGCCGCCGCTGGCACCATGAATCAGTACGTCGTCACCGGGCTCGATGCGGGCCTCGTCGCGCAGCGCCTGCAGCGCGGTTTCCCCGGCCAGCGGGAGAGTCGCTGCTTGCGCGAACGTGAGAGTGTGCGGCTTGGCGGCGACCCGGGTCTCGCGGACCACCGCCAGCTCGGCGTACCCGCCCCAGCCGCAGTCGTACAGGTTGGCGATGACTTCGTCACCCGGCGCGACGCGGCTTGCGTCAACCCCGCATGCGACGACCACCCCGGATATGTCGGCGCCCGGTGCGGTAATGGCGGGCCGACGGAGGCCGTACGTGAGGCGCACGAACGCGGGATCAGCGCGCACGATACGCCAGTCCACGGCATTGAGGCCGGCGGCGTGGACCCGGATCAGCACTTCCTCTGGGCCGGGGCGGGGGTCAGGCACATCGCGGATCGTCAGGACTTCAGGAGCCCCGTACCGGGGGCAAAACACAGCTTGCATGTCCCCAATGTTGCGAAACCCCCGCCGACCGCACATCGGACGTCCGGTCGATTCCGGCCTGGTCTTTCAGCCGGATCGAACTCATACTCGCGGCCGATGACCAAAGCAGCGCAGCGTTCCTACACTCAAGGGGTGTTGTCGGGGAAGCGAGCGTCAGCACAGGTGCGGGCCTTGTGGCAGCTACCTCAGCCTGGTCCGCGCCCTGTTGTGCGCTGGCAAGACGCAGCGCTCGGTGGCGCCTGCCTGGTCGCAGTCGTATTCGAGGTGGTTTTCCAGCAGGAGATCGTCCGGCCGCTGCCGGCGCTCCTCGCCGGCGTGGCTCTCGGCTGTCTTCTGCCGTGGCGCAACCGACGTCCGCAGCTGGCGTGCACCGTCGCATTCAGCGGGCTGACGGTGTTGGATATCGTGACGCTCGCGGCGTCCGAGCGGGCACCCGAGTTCCACAGCGCCGCATTCGTGCTGTTCTTTCCCTATGCTGTGTTCCGCTGGGGGGCAGGCCGCGAAATTCTCATCAGTTCCGCGGTCATGTCCGCGTCCTGGTTCGTCAGTATCTGGGCGGACTCCTGGTCGGCTGGAGACGCGGTTGGCGGGGCCGCGGTGCTGAGCGTCTCAGCAGTCGCCGGCGCTGCGGTCCGCGCAGGTGCTGCAACCCGTCGCCGCGAACTCGATACAGCCAGGATGCGCGAACGTGAGCGCCTCGCACGCGAGCTGCACGACAGCGTCGCCCATCACGTTTCGGCCATTGCCGTACAGGCCCAAGCAGGTCGCGCCGTCGCCGAGACGGCGCCCGGGGCAGTCACCAACACACTTGCCGCGATCGAAACCGCGGCATCTCAGGCACTTGCGGAGATGCGTGCAACTGTCCGCGCACTTCGTGGTGGCAACGGGGATGACCTCGCGACGCTGCCCGGTGTCGCCGATCTGCCGCAGCTGGCAGCCGCCGGCGGGAAAGGATCGGCGGCCGTGGTCGTGCATCTGCATGGTGACCTCGGAAACCTCTCGGTTCCGGTCGATTTGGCTGTCTATCGCATCGCTCAGGAAGCGGTCACCAATGCCGTGCGCCACGCACACGGCGCCACGCGGGTGGAGGTTCATCTCCACGGCGACCACAGGCGCGTGCGGCTCACCGTGACCGATGACGGCCAGCCGACACGAACAACATCGCCCAGGTCTAGGCGAGGTTACGGCCTCGAAGGCATGCGAGAACGGGTGGCGATGCTCAGTGGCACCATCTCGGTCGGGCCCCGGCGGCAGCGGGGCTGGCGGGTCGACGTGGAACTACCCCGCGGGTCGTCCGCATCGTGACAACAACCGTCATGGTGGCCGACGACCAGGATCTAGTCCGCACCGGCCTGCGCATGATCCTCGACGCACAGGCCGGTATCGAGGTTGTCGGTGAGGCCGCCGACGGGCGAGAAGCGGTAGAGCTGGCGCGCCGCCTCCGGCCCGACGTGTGCCTTATCGACATACGTATGCCCGAGCTCGACGGTATCGAAGCGACGCGCCAGCTCGCCGGATCCGAGGTGACCCACCCGATACCGGTGGTCGTGATCACGACGTTCGACCTCGACGAGTACGTCCACCGCGCGCTGAAGGCAGGAGCCCGCGGCTTTCTGCTAAAAGACGCCGGACCGCAGCTTCTGACCCAGGCGGTGCACGCCGCCGCCGCTGGCGACGCCCTCATCGCGCCGAACATCACCGCCCGACTGTTGGCCAAGTTCGCCGAAACGGCGGGCGCGCAACCACCACAGCCCGTCGAACCGCTCACAGCTCGCGAGGAAGAAATCCTTCGTCAGGTCGCACGGGGCCTCACCAACGCCGAGATAGCCGGGCAACTCTATGTCAGTCTCAGCACAGTCAAGACGCACCTAGCAAGCCTGATGACCAAGCTTGGTGTCCGCAATCGCGTCGAGATCGCGATCTGGGCACATGAAACCGGTCGGATCAGCCGCTGACACAGCCGGGTACGGCGGCGGAACGGTCCGCAAGGACAGTTTGCTGGGGACCGGAGAGAACTCATGCGTCAGTCGCACCGACACTGTTCGACTGATCCCTGGCTACAAACACAAATGCCTGTGCCCCCCAACAGAATTGGGGGGCACAGGACTTCAATTTGTGTTCGGCGGTGTCCTACTTTTCCACCCGGTATGGGTAGTATCATCGGCGCTGGCAGGCTTAGCTTCCGGGTTCGGGATGGGACCGGGCGTTTCCCTGCCGCTATGGACCGCCGTAACTCTATTCACTCGTTTTTGAGTGATCCCCGTTTTGTGGGGAAGTGTTATTTGGTGGTGGGGTGTGGTGTCACGCAGCAACCCGGGGGTTGTTGG
>NZ_JBSWXU010000007.1:0-76571 GCF_056160785.1 Mycobacterium sp. ABE4_509
GCCCACCACGGTGCCGCCGATCAGCAGGGCCCCGGGCGCCACGCCGGCGCCGTCGTGCACCAGCGATTCGCCGCGGTGGCCCTTCAGCGCGGGCGAGGGCGCGATGCCGCGCACCAGATCGGCCGAGCCGCGCACGAAGTCCTCGGGGGTACCCATGTCGCGCCAGTAGGTGGAGTCGACGTAGCCGCACACCTTGAGGCCGTCGGTCAGCAGTTGCGGGAAGACTTCACGCTCCACCGACACCGCACGGTCGGTGGGGATGCGCGAGATGACGTCACGGTTGAACACGTAGCAGCCGGCGTTGATCTGGTCGGTCGGCGGATCCTGGGTCTTCTCCAGGAAGGCCGTCACCACACCGTCGGAATCGGTTGGCACACAACCGAAGGCGCGCGGATCTCCGACGCGCACGAGGTGCAGGGTGAGGTCGGCGTCGCGCTCGGAGTGCGAATCGAGCAGTGCGCGCAGGTCGCAACCGGACAGCACGTCGCCGTTGAACACGATCGCGGTGTCGTGGCGCAGTTTGGACGCGACGTTGGCGATGCCGCCGCCGGTGCCCATCGGTTCGTTCTCGACGACGTAGTCGATCTGCAGGCCGAGCTTGGATCCGTCACCGAACTCCTGCTCGAAAACCCGCGCCTTGTACGAGGTGCCGAGCACGACGTGCTCGATGCCGGCGTCGGC
This sequence comes from Mycobacterium sp. ABE4_509, assembly GCF_056160785.1. NCBI lineage: Bacteria > Bacillati > Actinomycetota > Actinomycetes > Mycobacteriales > Mycobacteriaceae > Mycobacterium > Mycobacterium sp. ABE4_509. The sequence goes on from NZ_JBSWXU010000007.1 coordinate 682, forward strand.
GATGCGGGACAGCAGGTGGGTCAGGAAGGCCAGCCCCGCCGTCGGCAGCATGGGTTTGGGAGCCGACAGCGTCAGCGGACGCAATCGGGTGCCCATCCCACCGACCAGTACGACTGCATCGACCTGTGCCGGGTTGACCATCAGCGAAGCCCTTTCGCCTGCGCCCTACGCGACTTTCGACGTGAATTGCGGACCACCAGGCCGGCCCGCGCCCCCAACGCCCCCCTGAACGCCCACCGTAACGGGGCCTGGTACCAGCTGGGGTAGCGATCTGCGAGAAAAGTGTAGGTGCTGACGTGGTGGGCGGCCAGGTTGCGGGCCGGGTCCCGGCCGGTGGAGTGCCCCTTGGCGTGCAACACCTCGGCGCTGGGCACGTAGATGCTCTGCCAGCCGGCCCGGCCGAGCCGGTCGCCCAGGTCGACGTCTTCCATGTACATGAAGTAGCGCTCGTCGAAGCCGGTCACCTGAGCGTAGGCAGCGCTGCGCAGCAACAGGCACGATCCGGACAGCCAGCCCACCGGGCGTTCGCTCGGGTCGGCGCGGTCCTGGCGGTAGGCCGCGGTCCACGGGTTGGACGGCCACAGCGGCCCGACCACGGCATGCATGCCGCCGCGGATGATGCTGGGCTGGTGACGGGCCGACGGGTACACCGAGCCGTCCGGGTCGTGGATCAGTGGCCCGAACGATCCGGCGGACGGCCAGCGGGTCGCCGCCTCGAGCAGCAGGTCGATGCTGCGCGGGCCCCACTGCACGTCGGGGTTGGCGACCACAAAAAAATCACAGCAGTCCGTCAGCCCGTATTCGGCGACGGCGCGGTTGATGGCGGTGCCGTAGCCGAGGTTGCCGCCGGTGTGCAGCAGGTGCGCGTTGGGGTAGCGCTGCACGGCCTCTTCGGGTGCGCCGTCGGTGGAGCCGTTGTCGGCCATGATGACGGTCACCGGCCGGTCGGTAGCGTGCGCCAGCGTGGCCAGGAATCGGTCCAGGTGGGCACCGGGTGAGTACGTCACCGTCACGACGTGGAGTTCGTCGCTCACTCGGGTGCTGCCCATCTCACGGCGTCGAGAGTAGCTGGCGCGGCGGCGTGAAACGCTGCCGCGGTGTCAGGCCGGGGCGAGCAGCGCCTCGGTTAGGGCGTCGCGCCAGGAGCGCAGCGGCGCGAGCCCGGCCTGCGCCGATTTGGTCGCCGACAGTGCCGAGTACGGCGGGCGCGGGGCGGGCCTGGGGGCCTTGTCGCTGCTCACCGGCCGGACCCGGGCCGGGTCGGCGCCGAGCTCGGCGAAGACGGCCTGGGCCTGTTCGTAGCGGCTGACGGCGCCGGCGTTGGCGGCGTGCAGCAGGGGTTCGCGGATGGCGCCGTCGGCGATCTGCAGCAGCGCCCCGCACAGGTCGGCCACGGAGGTCGGTGAGCCGGTCTGGTCGGCGACGGCGTCGACGGGATCGGCGCCCGCGGCGGCCCGGCGCATCGCGGCGACGAAGTCGGTGCCGGTGTCGCCGCCCTGGTAGATCCAGGAGGTGCGGACGATGTGCGCATCGGGCATCGCGGCCAGCACCGCGCCTTCGCCGCGCAGTTTGGTTCGCCCGTACACCGACAGCGGCCCGGTGGCGTCGTCGATGTCGTAGGGCCGGGGCCCGCCGCCGGGGACGTCGCTGAAGTCGCCGCTGAACACGTAGTCGGTGGAGATGTGGATGAGTTCGGCGCCGGCGCGGGCGCAGGCGTGTGCGACGTTCTCAGCGCCGGTGACGTTGACGGCGAAGGCCCGCTCGGGGTCGGTTTCGGCGGCGTCGACCTTGGTGTAGGCCGCGCAGTTGACGACCACGTCGCCGGCGGCGATGAACCGCTCGGCGGCGGTGGCGTCGGTGATGTCCCAGTCCGCTGAGGTGAGCGCCGACACATCGCGTCCGCGGGCGCGGGCCTGACCAGCCAACGCCCGTCCCACCATGCCGCCGGCTCCTGAAATAACGATTCGTCCGGTCATGTCACGAGTTTGGCACGCCCGTGTCACCTCCCCGGTTCCCGGCCTTGTCGCCAGTAGCCTGGGCAAATGCCTGCAGCTCAGTTGATGCGCGCCATTTCGGTGGCGATGGCGATGGCGATCGTCGTGGCCACCGGGGTCGCGTGGGGCAAGATCCGCGCCTTCGAATCCGGCATCAACCACATCAACCCGGTTGCTCTCGGCGGCGGCGGCGAGGACGGCGCCATCGACATCCTGCTGGTCGGGATGGACAGTCGTACCGACGCGCACGGCAATCCGCTCAGCGCCGAGGAGCTGGCGGTGTTGCGGGCCGGCGACGACGTCGCCACCAACACCGACACGATCATCCTGGTGCGCATCCCGAACAACGGGAAGTCGGCGACGGCGATCTCGATCCCGCGGGACTCCTACGTCGAGGCGCCCGGGCTGGGCAAGATGAAGATCAACGGGGTGTACGGGTCGGTGCATCTGGAGGAGATGAAGGAGCTCGTCGAGCAGCAGGGCGTGGACGCCGCGGTGGCCGAGCCCGAAGCCAAGGCCGCCGGCCGCGAGGAGCTGATCAAGACGGTGGCGAACCTGACCGGGGTGACGGTCGACCACTACGCCGAGATCGGCCTGCTCGGGTTCGCATTGATCACCGACGCTCTGGGCGGGGTCGATGTGTGTCTCAACGCCCCTGTCTACGAGCCGCTTTCGGGTGCCGATTTCCCGGCGGGCTGGCAGAAGCTCAACGGGCCGCAGGCGCTGAGCTTCGTGCGGCAGCGCCACGATCTGCCGCGCGGCGACCTGGACCGGGTGACCCGCCAGCAGGCGGTGATGGCTTCGCTGGCCCACGACGTCATCTCGAGTCAGACGCTGTCGAGTCCGGCCACGCTGAACCGGCTGGAGGACGCGGTGCAGCGGTCGGTGGTGCTCTCCGACGACTGGGACATCATGGATTTCGTCTCTCAGCTGCAGGAGTTGGCCGGCGGCAACGTCGCGTTCGCCACCATCCCGATCGTCGAGGAGGCGGGCTGGAGCGACGACGGCATGCAGAGCGTGGTGCGGCTCAACCCGACCGAGGTCAAGGAATGGGTGACCAGCCTGCTCAGCGAGCAGGATGAGGGCAACACCGAGGAGTTGGCCTACAGCCCGGACAAGACCATCGCCGAGGTGCTCAACGACACCGACATCAACGGGCTGGCCGCCGCGGTGTCGCATGTGCTGGCGACCAAGGGCTTCACCCCCGGCAATGTCGGCAACAACGAAGGTGAGCGGGTCGACACCAGCCAGGTGCGGGCAGCGTCGCTGGAGGACCTGGGCGCTCAGGCGGTGGCGGCCGATCTGGGTGGGCTGCCGGTGGTCGAGGATGCGTCGGTGCCTGCGGGCACGGTGCAGGTGGTGCTGGCCGCCGACTACACCGGCCCGGGTGCGGGGCTGGACGGCACCGACGTCACGCTGATGGGCGGGGACACGATGGAGACCGGGACGGTGACCGACACCGGTGAGGTGTTGCCGGCGCCGCCGGAGATCATCACGGCCGGCTCGGATGATCCTCAGTGCGTGAACTGACGTGACGAACCTCAGTTCGGCGATCCTGGATCCGCTGCTGGCCGAGAACCCGGCCGGTCCGCGGATCACCTATTACGACGACGCCACCGGTGAGCGCATCGAGTTGTCGACGGTGACGTTGGCGAACTGGGCCGCCAAGACCGGCAATCTGCTGCGTGACGAGCTCGGGGCCGGGGCGGGCAGCCGGGTGGCGGTGCTGCTGCCGGCCCACTGGCAGACCGCGGCGGTGCTGTTCGGTATCTGGTGGATCGGGGCCGAGGTGGTGCTGTCCGGCGGTGACGGTGACTGCGAGGTCGCCCTGTGCACCGCCGACCGGTTGACCGAGGCCGACGACGCGGTCGGGATGGGTGAGGTGGCGGTGTTGTCGCTGGATCCGTTCGGCAAGTCGGTGCCGGATCTGCCGGTCGGGGTGACCGATTACGCGACGGCGGTGCGGGTGCACGGCGATCAGGTGGTCCCCGAGCAGGCGCCGGGGCCGGCGTTGGACGGCAGGCCGGTGGACGAGGTGCTGGCCGCCGCGCGGGCTTCGGCCGAGGCGCAGGGGTTGGCGGCCGAGGACCGGGTGGCCTCGACGGCGGGTTGGGAAACCGGCGATGACCTGGTGACGAAGTTGTTGGCGGTCTACGTGGCCGGCGCTTCACTGGTGCAGATGGCGAATTTGGACCCGGCTTTGCTGGAGCGCCGAAGAGTTAACGAGAAATTGACACGGGCGCTACCGTGACCATATCGTTTCCGTAGCCTCACACTGTTCTCAGTTGCGTGCGTCACACTGAAACTGGTCGGAGCGTGACAGTGTTGGCAAATACGGGGAGGTCCGCCGATGTCGTCGACCATCACTGCGATAGCGGTCAGTGTGGCACTGACGATGTGGCACGTCTTCAACCGTCGCCAGCCCGGCTGGCATGCCAGCGCCGAGGGCCGGCTCGACATCTACGGCGGCTACCTCCTAGTGATCATCGCCTCCTATTGGCTGGTGACGGCCCCGACCGCGACGACGTGGGAATGGGTTCTGGGCAACGCGTGGGCGCTGGCTGCGATGGTCGCGTTCGTCTCCGGCTTCGGCGCGCTGCGACGTGCCGCGGCCCGGCACGAGCAGACGGCTCAGTTGCTGGAGACGCTGGAACCGGCTCCGGTGGGCCCACCGAGCAGCTAGGCCTGGATCCGTCAGGAACCGCCGGCGACACCGGGCCACAGTCCTGAACCGGTTGGAAACCTAGCGCGAGCAGGTGGCTGACGCCGGAGTCGCCCAATGTCCTTTCGTACGCAGGAAAGTGACCTGTCCGCGCACCCACACCAAGAGTCCTTAATGTTGTGAGGACGCTTTAGGCTCCCTGGGTATGCCGTCGCGTCCTGATATTTCGATACTCGGGCTGAATTATCCGCCTGAACACACTGGCATTGCGCCGTACACAGGCGGGCTCGCCGTCGGTCTGCGGCGCCGCGGGTTTCGGGTGACGGCACATGTGGCGCATCCGCACTACCCCCAGTGGAAGATCCACGCGGGTTATGGTGCATGGTCTCGAACCGAGAACATCGACGGCGTGGAGGTGCACCGCCGGCTCCATTACGTGCCACATTCACCCCGGGGCGTGCGCCGGCTGTTCTCAGAACTGAGCTTTGGGCTGAGGCTGGCATTCGCACGATGGGACAAACCGCAATTGACGATTGCCGTCGCGCCTTCACTATTTTCTACGACGCTCGCCGTGCTCCGAATGCGGTTGAGCCCGCACCGGCCACCGCTGATTGTGTGGGTGCAGGACATCTACTCACTCGGGATGACGGAGACGAACGAAGGCGGCCAGACCGCACGTCGGATCATGCAGTGGGTGGAATCGCGCACTCTGCGCAGTACAGACCGTGTTGTCGTCATCCATCAGCGCTTCGCGGACTTCCTCTCCCAACAGCTCGGTGTCGAGAAATCGCGGGTGACGGTGGTGCGAAACTGGACGCACCTACCGAAGTCAGAACCGATTGACCCGGCTTCGGCGAAGGCAGCGCTAGGCTGGCCGGAAGACATCGCGCTCGCGGTGCACACCGGGAACATGGGCGCAAAGCAGGGTCTGGAAACCATCGTTGACGCGGCACGCTTGGCAGATCAGCGTGAAGCATCAGTCCATTTCCTGCTCGTCGGAGACGGCGGCGAGCGAGCCATGCTGGAAGAGCGCGCTCGCGGCATTTCCCGAATTTCATTCGTCGACCCGCTGGGCGACGCCGAGTACCGATTGGCGCTCAATGCCGCCGATGTTCTCCTGGTCAATGAGAAGCCTGGAGTGTCGGCGATGGCTGTGCCGAGCAAGCTCACGTCTTACTTCGATGCTGGGCGGCCAGTGGTGGCCGCTACCGACCTCGATGGGATCACCGCCTCGGAAGTACTAGCGGCGGGCGCGGGAGTGGTGGTCCGCTCAGGCGCACCCGAGGCGCTCGTGGACGCCATTCTGGCCGTCACTGCAGACCCGGAGGCGGCAAATCAATTCGGCCTCAATGGACGCCGGTACCGCGAATCCGTCCTCGACGAGGACGCTGCGATCGAGCATTGGGCCAGCCTGATCGAGTGCTTGGTGCCCGGTATCCGCCCCGAACAGGTGGGACGAGATGACAGTTCCGGTGAACGTCGAATGCTGTAATTATCCTTGCCCCGCCGGGATGGCCCGGGTCGAAGCCCGGCACCGTGCGCTCAGCGACGGCTACACGCCGACTATTCTCGTCGTGTGACCGAGCGCACCGCCCTCGACGTTGACCTGCTTCGCGCCGCCGCCTCGGGTACCCGGTGGCGTCGCGTCGATGTGGTCGAGCAGACCGGTTCGACGAACGCCGACCTCATCTCCCGGGCGGCCGGCGGCGAGGACATCGCCGGGGCGGTGCTGCTGGCCGAATTCCAGAGCGCCGGGCGGGGACGGCACGGCCGCAGTTGGTCGGCGCCGCCGCGGTCGCAGATCTCGATGTCGGTGGCGGTCGACACCAGCGGGGTGGCCGCGGCGGGCTGGGGATGGCTGCCGCTGCTCACCGGGCTTGTCGTGGTACAGACCGTGCGCGATTTCGGGATCGATGCGGGCCTCAAGTGGCCCAACGACGTGCTGGTGGGCTCCGGCAAGCTGGCCGGCATCCTGGCCGAAGTCACCGGACCGACGGTGGTGATCGGGCTCGGGCTCAATGTGTCGTTCACCGAGGCCGAGCTGCCCGACCCGAACGCCGTCTCGCTGTCGATGCTGGGCCACGACGCCGACCGCAACGAGCTGGCCATCGCGCTGCTGCAGGAGTTGGACACCCGGTTGGCGCACTGGCGGGCCTGCGGCGGCGCGGACGCCGAGCTGGCCGCCGACTACCGCAGCAGCAGCGCCACGATCGGCACAAAGGTCCGCGCGGTGCTACCCGGGGACACCGAAATCATCGGCATGGCAACAGGTATCGATGACGCCGGCCGGCTGCTCATCGACAAGGCGGGCGCGACGGTGACCGTGTCGGCCGGCGACATCACCCACCTGCGTCAGGCCTGATCGTGGCCTATTCGGCGGGCTTGTCGATGATCGAATTGAGCAGGTCGACAATCTGCTGTTGACCCGCCGCGGTGGCGTCGAACTTGCCGCGCATCTCGGCGAAGCCGCTGTCGACGTGGCTGCGCAGGTCGGCGAACTCGGCGCGCAGGTCGGTGAAGTCCTGCCGCATCGCGTTGAAGCTCGCGGCCGTGGCGTTGCGGAAGTCACGAAGCTCCCCGCGGATCTCTCCGACGTCGCGGTCGGCCGCCCCGGCCAGTACCCGTGCCGCCGCCGCGTCCTGCTGACTTCTCTGCACCGTGTCCGTCAGCTCGCGCACCTGGTTTTCCAGGGCTTCGACGCGCGGTTCGAGGTCACCGGATTCCACCTGCCCAGATTACCCAGCGCGACGGGCGCCCGGGAACGCCAATTCGCAGGGGTGGTTATTTGAGGAGGGCGCGGCTCATGACGACGCGTTGGATTTGGTTGGTGCCTTCGTAGATCTGGGTGATCTTGGCGTCGCGCATCATGCGTTCGACGGGGAAGTCGCTGGTGTAGCCGGCCCCGCCGAACAGTTGCACGGCGTCGGTGGTGACCTCCATGGCCACATCGGAGGCCAGGCACTTCGACGCCGCGGAGATGAAGCCCAGCTCTGCTTCGCCGCGTTCGGCGCGCGCGGCGGCCGAGTACACCATCAGCCGGGAGGCTTCGACCTTCATCGCCATGTCGGCGAGCATGAACGCCACTGCCTGGTTCTCGGCGATCGGGCGGCCGAACTGTTTACGGTCTTTGGTGTAGGCGATCGCGGCATCCACCGCGCCCTGGGCGATCCCGACGGCCTGGGCGCCGATGGTGGGGCGGGTGTGATCCAGGGTGGCCAACGCGGTCTTGAACCCGGTACCGGGCTCGCCGATGATCCGGTCACCGGGGATGCGGCAGTTCTCGAAATACAGTTCGGTGGTCGGCGACCCCTTGATGCCCAGCTTTTTCTCCTTGGGTCCGACGCTGAAGCCCTCATCGGTGTCGTGGACCATGAACGCCGAGATCCCGTTGGCACCCTTGTCCGCATCGGTGACCGCCATCACCGTGTACCACGACGAGCGGCCGCCGTTGGTGATCCAGCACTTGGCCCCGTTGAGCACCCAGCCGTCCCCGTCAGCGGCCGCCCGGGTGCGCATCGCCGCGGCATCCGAACCGGCCTCGCGCTCGGAGAGCGCATAGGAGGCCATCGCCTCCCCGGCCGCGATCGCCGGCAACACCTGAGCCTTGAGCTGCTCAGAACCGCGCAGGATCAACCCCATCGTGCCCAACTTGTTGACCGCCGGAATCAACGACGCCGAGGCATCGACGCGCGCCACTTCCTCGATCACAATGCACGCCGCCACCGAATCGGCACCCTGCCCGCCATATTCCTCGGGCACATGCACCGCGTTGAACCCCGAAGCGTTCAACGCCTCCAACGCCTCGACCGGGAACCGCGACTGCTCATCGACCTGCGCGGCAAACGGCGCGATCTCCTTCTCACACAGAGCACGGATCGCCGCCCGCAACTCCCGATGCTCGGCGGGCAACTGGAACAAATCGAAATCAGGATTCCCGGCCGAACCACCCATCGTCATCTCCTCGCTATAGGCCCGTGACCACAGTGTTATCGCTACACCGGAGCACGTGGGCCTTCTCAGGGAAGCTTCAGGTCCATCGTGGTTGTTTCAAAGACGTCATGGGTAATTTTCGGACTATGCAGGTATTCGTCGCAGGCCGGAGCTTCCGCCACGTCGCGCAGTGTCAGTGCGGCTGGAGCGGTCACACTCGCCTGATGCGCGGGTCGGCGGTTGTCGACGTCGGAGAGCACGCGGCCCTGACCGGCCACCTCCCGGTGTCCGTGCCGTTCGTGACCCGCGAAGAGGCTCCGGTTCTCGAGCTTCAGGCGTCCTGACGGCTCCCGCACGACCTGCCCATCGCGAGCGGCAAAGTCGCCAAAACGGTTGTATCCCTAGGCAACAAGCGACTTTGTCGCTCGCCGTGGCGGGCCGAATACTCGGGGAAGGTCAGTCGCCGAGCAGCTTCTGACGCAGCGCCGAATCCTTTTCCAGCACCATCTGTTCGAGCCCGGCCTGAAAGTTGGTCATCTTCTCGCGCAGCCGGGCATCGGTGGCGCCCAGGATGCGCACCGCCAGCAGGCCTGCGTTGCGGGCGCCTCCGATGGACACCGTCGCCACCGGCACGCCGGCGGGCATCTGCACGATCGACAGCAGCGAATCCAGGCCGTCGAGGCGTGCCAGCGGCACCGGCACCCCGATCACCGGCAGCGGGGTCGCCGAGGCCACCATGCCCGGCAGGTGCGCCGCTCCCCCGGCCCCGGCGATGATCACCTCGATGCCGCGCCCGGCCGCCTCCTGCGCGTAGGCCAGCATCCGGCCCGGGGTGCGGTGCGCGGAGATGACCCCGACCTCGAAGGGCACCTCGAATTCGGCGAGCGCCTCAGCGGCCTCGCCCATCACCGGCCAGTCGCTGTCGCTGCCCATGATCAGGCCCACCCTGGCGCTATTCATTTCTGCTCCTCGCGTCCGCGGCTCATGCGTGCGGATCCCATCCGTCGGTCCATTGCGCGTGCGACAACCAGTGTGCCGCCAGCTCCGCGCGCTCCCGCAGCAGCTGCCAGTCCGAGCCCACCAGGTTGACGTGCCCGATCTTGCGCCCGGGGCGCTCCTGTTTGCCGTACAGATGCACCTTGGCGTCAGGCATCCGGGCGAACAGGTGGTGCACGCGTTCGTCCATCGACATTCCCGGGGTCTCGGGCGCCCCGAGAACATTGCCCATCACCGTGACCGGCGCCAGCGCCGAGGTGTCGCCGAGCGGGTAGTCCAGAACGGCGCGGAGATGCTGTTCGAACTGGCTGGTGCGGCAGCCGTCCATGGTCCAGTGCCCGGAGTTGTGCGGGCGCATCGCCAGCTCGTTGACCAGCAATTGCCCGTCCTGCGTCTCGAACAGCTCGACCGCGAGCACCCCGACCACGCCGAGTTCGGCGGCCAGTCGCAGCGCCAGCGATGACGCCTCGCTGCCCAGCGACTCCGCCAGCCCCGGCGCGGGGGCGATCACGGTGACGCAGATGCCGTCGCGCTGCACGGTCTCGACCACCGGCCACGCCGCGCCCTGCCCGAACGGTGAGCGCGCCACCAGCGCGGCCAGCTCACGGCGCATGGCGACCTTCTCCTCGACCATCACCGGCACACCGTCGGCCAGGTAGCGCTCGACCACCTCGGCCGCCTCGGCGGTCGAGGAGGCCATGACGACGCCCCGGCCGTCGTAGCCCCCGCGCACCGTCTTGATGACTACGGGGCCGCCGACCGATTCACTGAACGCGACGACGTCCTCGACAGACGACACCGCCGAGTACCGCGGAACCGGGGCTGCGAGGGCATCGAGGCGTTGCCGCATCACCAGCTTGTCCTGGGCATGCACCAGCGCCTCGGGGGGCGGGGCGACAGCGACGCCGTCGGCGACGAGTTTCTTCAGCAGCTCGGTCGGCACGTGCTCGTGGTCGAAGGTCAGCACGGTGGCGCCGGCCGCGGCGCGGCGCAGCGCGTCCAGGTCGGTGTGGGAGCCCAGGACGATGTCGGGTGACACCTGAGCTGCGGGTTCGTCGCTGCCGGTGGCCAGCACGCGCAGGGTCTGACCGAGCGCGATGGCCGCCTGGTGGGTCATCCGGGCGAGTTGCCCGCCGCCGACCATGGCGACGACGGGCGGGGCTGCGGGGGCACGGGTGGGGTCATCTGCCACGCGCCTATGGTGTCATGACCCGGGTCACCCGATTGACCTGCGGCGCAGCAGCGATGCGGTAGTTCTTGCTTTGGTTCCGTACACTCGCTGCTTGTGTCCTTTGCCGATGCGACGATCAAGCGCCTTCCGGGGCCGATCCGTCCTTTCGCCGAGCGGCACCACGAGCTGATCAAGTTTGCCATCGTCGGTGCGACGACGTTCGTCATCGACTCGGCGATTTTCTTCACGCTCAAGCTGACGATCCTCGAGCCCAAGCCGGTGACGGCCAAGATCATCGCCGGCATCGTCGCGGTGATCGCCTCCTACATTCTGAATCGGGAGTGGAGTTTCCGGGATCGCGGCGGCCGCGAACGTCATCACGAGGCTTTGCTGTTCTTCATGGTCAGCGGAGTCGGCGTGGTGCTGGCGATGGTGCCGCTGTGGATCTCGAGCTACGTGTTCATGCTGCGGGTGCCGATGGTGTCGCTGGCGACGGAGAACGTCGCCGACTTCATCTCGGCCTACATCATCGGCAATCTGCTGCAGATGGCCTTCCGGTTCTGGGCGTTCCGGCGGTTCGTGTTCCCCGACGAGTTCGCCCGCAACCCGGAGAAGGCGCTGGAGTCGACGCTGACGGGCGGCGGATTCGCCGAGGCGGCCGAGGACGAGTTCGAGCACCGTCACCGGGGTGGCAATGTCACGCCGATGCGGCCGCGGCGTTCCCGCCGGCAGCGTCAGCTGCGCGACACCTCTGATTCCCGGATCTCGAAGTCCTCCTGAGCCGGCATCAGCACGGTCCCTGAATCTCTGCCTTGACCCACGCGGCGTACTGGTAGAGGTACGTGTACTGCCACTGCAGCACCGACATCGAGTAGTCGCGGGGCACCTCACGCATGATCGCGGTCCTGCTCGGCGAGGTGAAGCATTGATCGAAGATCTTGCGGGCGCGCGGCAGGTGGTAGCGCCAGCTGACCACGATGATGTCGCGCCAGCCGCGCTGCTCGGCGAGGTCACGCGCCACGATCGCCTCGCCTCGCGTGGTCAACGGCTCCGGTGCGCGGCAGAGCACCTCGATATCGGGCCTGGGCCGGCAGGCCTGCTGCATCACCTCGTCGGTGGGCTCGTAGGGGTCCGACAGCAGGACGGTGTCGGCGTAACCCTGCTCGGCGAGGTCCAGGCCGTAGGCTTCGCGGCCGTCGTGTTCGCCACCCAGCACCACGATCGCGTCAGCCCGCCGCAACGGGTCGGACTCCGCGTGGGCGAACAGGATCGTGCCGCTGACACCGTTGACCACCAACAGCGCCGCGAGAGCGGCCACCCCGGCAAAGACCTTCCCCCACCGGAACACGCTCTGACGGTAGAGCACGGGCCGACGCCGCGCAGGCGGGCGGCCTCAGCCCTTGGTCAGGTCGGACTCGTGGTAGAGCGTGTCGGTGTTGACCTGCCACGGGTCGACGTTCGCGCCGAAATAGAGTGCGACGCTCTGCAGGGCGCTCGCCATGGCGTGGTCCTGGTTGTCGTAGCGGTGCATGCCGTTGCGGCCGACCGGATACAGCAGCGGATAGTGCCGGCGCAGATATTCGCGGATCTGTCCGACGCTTCGGTCGCGGGTGGCGTTGTGCACCGGATAGGCGTACGGGGACCGGGAGATCATGACGTGCTCGACGGGGCTGTCCGCGCAGCCGAGCACCTCGAGGTCACGTTTGACCAGCTTCAGCAGCTTCTGGTCACTGACGCCGCGCAGGTCGCTGTCGGCGTCGTAGTAGTACTCGAAGCCCAGGTAGGTTCCGTCGAAGTTCGCCGGGGCCAGGTCGGGCGACCACCGCGTGTAGTTCTGGATTCGGCCCACCCGGCAGTCCGCCCCCGGGGTGTACACCCAGTTGTAGGGGATGTCGTAGCGTTTGCGCAGCGCGACGGCCACGGTGATCAGCCCGCGGTGGCGCAGGCGTGCGGCCACTGCCCGGATGTGGCGCGGCGGCTGCGGGTCGAGCGCTTCGATCAGCGCGGACAGCGGCATGCTGGAGAACACCACGGGGCCCGACACGGTCTGCCCATTGTCCAGGTGCACAGTCCAACCATCGTGGTCGTGACGCGCACTGACCACCCGGGCGTTCATCGCCAGCGTGACCCCGGCGGCCTTGAGGTTCGCCGCGGCCGCTTCCCAGACCTGGCCGGGGCCGTGGCGCGGGTACCGGAAGACGTCCTGCTGTGCGGGGTCGAGGTTGTCGCGCAACCGCCAGTCGATGGGCTTGATCCGCTGGTTGGCCCAGTCGCTGGCGATCTCGCTGGGCTCGGTGAGCCACGTCTTGCGGACGTAGCCGTCGAAGAACGTCTCGTACCAGTGCCGGCCGAACTCGTAGGTGCCCCATTCCTCGAAGTTGGGCGACCCGTCGACGACGAGGCGCCCGGTACTCATCCGCGACCACAGCAGGCTGCCCAGGCCCTGCGCTCCGCTGCGCCAGCCCAGCTTGCCCACCAGGTCGCGCCCGCGCAGCGGGTACCGCACGTAGTGACCGTTGACGAGCATCGCCGAGCTACGGGGTACCGCGATCCACTGGTCCTCGGGGAGCAGCGATCGCCACAGGTCGGCGATCTCCTCGACCTTGGTGAAGAACCGGTGCCCACCCGGGTCCAGGCGCCACTGACCGTGGGTCGGGGTGCGGGCCAGCCCGCCGACGTTTGCCGAGGCCTCGAGGATGGTGGGCGTGACCCCGCGATCGACCAGAGCAAGCCCAGCGGTGAGACCAGCCGGACCGGCGCCGATGATCAGGGGCATGCTGTTTGCCATCATGGGGGTATTACCGCCCCCGCAGTTGGGGAAACCGACGATGCTCGGCGATCAGTTCGTCGACCTGCTCGGTGGTCAGCTCGTTGAGGGGTGTCGCAAGGAAATGCAGCTGCGCATATTGGCACTGCAACGGCAGGAAGCCGCTGAGCAGCGGCTCGGGGGTGGTCCGGATGACCAGGTCGACCTCACCGATGTCGAGAGCCGAGACGATGTCGCACCCGTCGTCGAGTGCCCGCCGGGCGGCGGCGCGCACCTCGTCGTAGGCGTCGTAGGCCGCCAGGATGTTGACGCGAAAGCCGCTGCCGGTCATCGCGGCTTCCACCCGGTCGGCGGCCGCCCGGTAGTTCTGCGGCAGCACCGTGCGGTCGCCGTGCACCCGCACCGAGCAGACGGCGGGATCGAAGGCGGCGGGAATCAGTGTGGTGAAGAAATGGACCGATGAGGCGTACACCGCGTCGAGTTCTGCGCCGGTGCGCGAGAGGTTCGCGCGGCTGAGGTTGTACACCGACACGGTTTGAACGCCGTTGCGCTGCAACGCCAGCAGGATCTCGACGACCTTCTCGGCGCCGCGCAGGTACGCCTCGGCGAGGGTGGTGCCGTTGGCCTTGGCCCAGCGGCGCAGCCCGTCGGGTATCAGGCCGACATGCGCCGGTTGATTGGCCACCCCATCCCTCTCCGCTGAATCAGTCTTCGGCACTGCGCATGACCGCGACGACGGTGAGCAGCAGGATCTTGACGTCGAGCAGCAACGACCAGTTCTCGATGTAGTAGTTGTCGAACTCGGCCCGGTCGGCGATCGATGTCTGCCCGCGCAGTCCGTGCACCTGCGACCACCCGGTGACGCCCGCCTTGACCCGATGGCGTTCGCCGTAACGCCTGATCTGGATTTCGAACAGTTCGACGAACTCCGGGCGCTCCGGGCGCGGGCCCACCATGCTCATCTCGCCGCGTACCACGTTGAGCAGCTGCGGCAGTTCGTCCATCGAAGTCTTTCGCATGATCTTGCCGATCCAGGTGCGCCGGTCGACACCCTCGACCCCACCCGGTGCCGAACCCTCCTTCAGCTCGAACGCCGCCGCGTCCGGGTCCAGCGGGCGCATGCTGCGGAACTTCAAGCAGTCGAACACTTTTCCGTCGCGGCCGATGCGGGGCTGCTTGAAGAAGATCGGCCCCGGGGAGCTGAACCGGACCAAGACCATGAGCGTCAGGAATAACGGTGAGATCAACACGAGCCCCAGCCCGGCGGCGACCCGGTCACCGATGTGCTTGACGGTGAACTGCCAGCCTCTGGGGTCGATGTGGTCGAGAACCACCAGCGGAACCCCGCCGAGGTGCTCGACCCAGGCTCCCCCTCCGACGGCGTCCATCAGCCTGGGCACCACGCGGACGCGCAGGCCGAGATTGTGCGCCTGATGCGCGACGCGCGCCAGCTGCTGGTCCGACACCGTCGAGGGCGCGACGATCAGTTCGGTGGCCCGGGTGGTGCGGACCGCGGTCTCGAGGTCGTCGGTGGTTCCCAGGTAGGGAACGTCGACCACCTCGGTCTGGGTGGGCCGCACGTCGTCGAGGACGCCGACCGGTCGCAGCCCGTAGTCGGGCACCTGCTGCATCCGCGCGATGAGTTGGTGGGCGATCGACCCGGAGCCGATCACCAGCGCCGGCGCGCCGAGGTGAAGTTTGCGTACTGCGTAACGCTGGACCAGCGAGCGGGTGAGCCGGAACGCGGGCAGCAGGATCGCGCCGCACACCCAGATCCGGACCATCATGTCGCTGGGCCGGACGTAAGATCCGCTCACGTCGCCCTGCAGGTGCGGAACCGCCACCGCCATGACGGTCAACGCCCCCAGCGCCGCTACCGCGACCGCCGTCTCCACCGGCTCGAAGTCGTCGAGGAAGCGATTGTTGAGCTTCTTCTTGTACATCGATCGGGTGGCCAGCATGATCACCACGAACGGCACGAACAGCCATGCGTACAGGTAGATGCTGCGGTTGTCCTCGACGGCCGACCACCATTGAGCCGCGGCGACGGCCAGTACCGCGGCGGTGACGTCGAGTGTCAGGGTGACCGCGGCGAAGCCGCGTTCGCCGCGCAGCGCCGCCAGCCAGCGCGGCATGGGCGGTTCGGCGAGCGGCGGCACCGATTTCAGCCGCGGCGCGGCGACCCGACCACCCGGCGCGGGAGCCGTCGCCCTCACCTCTTGATGCATGCGCCATCCTCTTGACGAACACTCTCTGCGGATACCTTAAGGCGCTTTGAGTCGAAGGTGCAGTCGAATGACGGGGCGGTGAGACGCTTTGCCCGGCCGGTGGCAGCCTGGGTAGCTGCGCGGTGCATATCGCGCGTCAGCCTGCGGGCCCGGTACCGAAGATGCGTTCGTTGGCGAGTTCGGCCAGATCGCTGAGGATCTGCACGTGGCCGGTGGTCCACAGGCGCGGCTGCTCGTCGAAAACGCACAGCGTACCGATCGCGTTGCCCTCACCGTCGGTCAGCGGTATGCCCAGGTAGGACGCGACGGTGCCGTCGAGGACCGCGGGGTGGTTCTTGAACAGCGGATCGGTGCGCGCATCCTCGAGCAGCAGCGGCGCCCCGTTTGCCACCGCGTACTGACACACCGACCGGTCCAACGGTGTCTGGCGTTCCGGCTCGGTCAGTTCGCCCAGTCCGGTGGCGCTCTTGAAGAACTGCCGATCGGCGTCGACCAGGGACACCAACGCATGGGGCGCATCGAGCGCCGCGGCGGCCGCACGGGTGATGCGGTCGTAGACCTCCTCGACCGGCGAGTCCAGCAGCCCGGTGGCATGCAGGGTCCGGAGCCGTTCCGGATCGGCGATCGCCGCGGACACGTCCGGCAGGGCGGGGTTTGCGAACACGCCGGCCCGGGCGAGGTGGGAGACCATCTCCTCGGGCGAGCGGGTCGCCGACCGGGTCAGGTCGGCCAGCATGCGGGTGGCCACGGCCCGGGCCACGTAGGTGTCGGCGTCCTCGCCGGCCTCGCGCGCGCACTCGGCGAGCTCACGCATGAGCCAATCGTCATACCCCCGAAGCCTCCCCGTCACGATGGATACGCTAGCTCACCTAACGCACCTGGATGCATCGAAGTGGTCGCGGTTGGTCGCCTGGTCAGCGACGTTTTCGCGCAGCTATGTCGCCCGGGTGGCCGCCACAGGGTGAGAAGGTCAGCTGGGTGCTTCTTCGGAGCCCAATGTGTCGAAGACCTCGTGGTACAGCAACGAGTGCACCCGCTCGACGTTCGGGATGTCCTCGAACTCCAGCGGGTCCTGCGCGGCCGATTCGATGATCAGCGTGCCGGTGCGCAACATGCGGTCGACGAGGCTGTGCCGGAATTCCACACTGTTGATCCGGGCCAGCGGGATGTCGATGCCCTGGCGGGTGACCAGCCCGTGGCGGTACATCACCCGGCGGTCGGTGATGACGAAGTGGGTGGTCCACCAGTTCAGGAACGGCCATACCGACAGCCAGAGCACCAGGAGCAGCCACAGCGCGGCGATGACGAGGTGCACGATGTTCTTGGCGTTGGATTCCCAGTTCAGCGTGGTCACGTAGCCGGCGAGGAACGACGCCGCGGCGCTGGCGACGATGAGGATCAGCCCTGGGACGGTCAGCCGCCCCCAGTGCGGGTGGCGGTGCAGCACGACGTGTTCGTCTTTGGCCAGCACATTGTCCGGGTAGCCCACGGGAGAACTGTACTCAGGCGGGGATCACGCAGGCGGGGCCTACTCGTCGATTGGGCGCGGGCGAGAATCAGACCCCGTTGGCGCACCCTGGACGCAGGTGGCCCGGACCTGCCAGCCGTATGCGCACGCCGAGGCGAAGCGGTGTCGCGCAGAGCCGACTTCCCGCCCATGCATCGGCGGGACAAGGGCGGTTAGCGCGGCGATGCCCTTGGCCGTGGGCCCGTCCGCTTCCTCTGAGAAACGAGCTCGGCTACGGAACCGGGGGGCGCTCATGCCGGGAGATGGTCGAGTCATAGTAGACGGACATCCCCTTTCCGGATTGACTGCACGAGACAGCCGCAGGAGCAGATTCCTTGTCGATCGACAGAACCGCCGACGGACTCCTGGCAGCGACATCGTCTTTGACTGTTCGGCAATCGTGGATTTGCCTCATCGCTTCCTCAGCGGTCGACTCAGGGTGCTCCGGTGGACCGGGGGTGGGTGGGCCAAGAACAGCGGCGCCAAACAGAAGTGGTGCAGGTTGGACCGGATGCCAGCGGCCACGTGACAAGCCCGGGGCCGAACCCCGGTCGGCTAACGGCATTCGACACCTGGCCTCACTCTCCGCGATTCCTACGGGAGAAGAGCCTCGCCTGATGTTGCTCTGTATCATTCAGCGGGGCGAAGCGCCAGATACCTCTGTGTGTGACCGGTGTGGTTCAGCGCATGTCGGCGCAACTTGCCGGCTATCGCAGCATCCTGTAGGTCCGGCGAAGCTTGCTGAACGCTGCGGCTCTCAGATCGGCATGACGCTCAGGAGGGGCTCGCTCAAATGAGTAACCTGGCAAAACGGGCATTCAGCGGCGCCAGCGCCACCCTCTCTTGGCAGGCGGCACGGGTTGTCCTCATGACCCTGTCGATTGTCGTTCTCGCGAGGCTGCTCTCGCCGGCTGACTACGGCCTCATCGCAATGGTGACAGCTGTGATCGGAATCGGGGAACTACTGCGCGACTTCGGTCTCTCGATGGCAGCCCTCCAATCCAAGACCCTCACCGCCGACGAGAAATCGAACCTCTTCTGGCTGAACACCTTGATCGGCGGATTACTGACAGTACTTACATTTTTTGCATCCTGGCCGATCGCGAGTTTCTACGGTGATGACCGGCTTGTCGGGATTACGCAGGTACTCGCGCTGACGTTCCTATTAAACGGATTCGCCACACAGTTCAAGGCGCAGATAAACAGGGAACTCAGGTTCATCGCACTCGGCGTCACGGAAGCGGCGCCCCAAGCACTCGCACTCGTAGTGGCGATTGTGATTGCCGTAACCACGCACAGTTACTGGGCGCTGGTCGCTCACGCTCTGGTCATCGCGATCGTCGGCGCGCTGCTGTGCGTCGGGCTCGCGCGATGGTGGCCGGGACTCTACCGCCGGAGTGTGCCGATCAGTCGCTTCGTGCGCTTCGCATCACCTCTGGTGGGAACACAGCTCCTTGCCTATGTCGCGAGGAACATCGACAGTGTCCTACTCGGCGTTCTCAGTGGGCCCGCGGTTCTCGGTATCTATAACCGCGCCTATCAGATCGTCGTGTTGCCGCTGAACCAGGTCACGTCACCGTTGACCCGCGTCGCTCTACCAGTGCTGTCGAGGTTGCAGGACGCGCCGGAGGTGTTCATGCGGTTTCTCAGAACCGCGCAGTTCGCAACCATCACAGTCGCGTCCATCTTGTACGGCGTGATGATCGGTTTCGGAGATCCCCTCGTCCGAATCATGCTGGGCGATCAGTGGTTGGAAGCAGTTCTGGTCCTGCAGATCCTCGCGTTTTCTGGCCTGTTCCGAGCCCTGACTCAGGTTTCCTTCTGGACTTACGTTGCCCTGGGACGCACACGTGAGCAACTCGGAGTCGCCTTGATAGGCCGACCCATCATCGTCGTCGCAATTGCGGTGGGCGCAGTGACCGGGGGTGCGGTCGGCGTGGCCGCAGGGTCTTCGGTCGGGTACGCGATCTTCTGGATCCTCAACATGTGGATGGCGGGTCGCATCACAAGACTTCCCATTGGCCAGCTAGCGATATCAGGAATAGCTCTGGTGGGGGTTTTTGCACTGCCGGTGGCCGCGGTCGGGCTGACGGCGGTGCATGTCTTCGGCCATCAATGGACCACCTTGGTGATCGGCGGCCTTCCGACACTCATGCTGGTTGCGGCCGCGATCTACTTTGTCCCACGGTATCGTGCCGAGTTCGTACGGTTCGCGCGGCTTGCGCGTGACCGAAAGGGGCCTGCGGATCCTAGGCAGGCTTCGGGACTCGAGACCTGAACACCACGCCGTTGCGCTGCGGGAGCTTCACCCAGCCTCTGGACGCTCGACGGAGACTCTCCAATACATGGGTGGCGCTGTAGAGGTATAGGGTGGCGCTGTAGAGGATGGTCCGAGTTAGCACTCATAGGCCGCCGGAGTCCGGTTTGCCGACGAACGAGGCAAAAGTCGACGATGCCGCGTTTGAGTCACGCTGACTACGCGGCCCGCAAACTCCGCTGCAGTAAGGCAATCACAATTCGGCAGAGGCTTGAGCAGTACCTGAGAGTCGGTCTCGATCCCGGGGCTCGAAGTTGCGGCTATTTCGCCGTCGGCTAGAATTCACTCGGCGCAAATTGAGGTCTAATTGCCCAGAACGAAGGCGGGGAAGCGGTGACATACGTCAAGAGAGCCAAGTGGCATCTGGATCGGTCCGTTACGAGGGCATTGGGGGTAGCGGGAACGCGACCTGTCCAGCCAGCTCAATTTTTCTACCTCGAACGTGAGAACCTTGCTTTTCTCATCATTTCAAAAAACGGCTGCTCGGCAGTCAAAGAATCTCTGATCTCATCAGTTCTCGGTGATGTAGACCTACCCTTTGAAAAGGTGCACCACTTCTTCAAACACAACCGGCAGGAGTTGGAGTCACGAGGATTGACTCGATATTTTTTCTCCGAAACTCCAGATATAAGTAGCTTTCTTGCCGGCAAGACGCTTCTGGTATTCGAACGGTCGGTGCTCTCTCGAGTCCACTCTGTGTATAAGGATTACAAGACCGGCAAAAACAAGATGATCTTTCCGGTATTCCCACGATACTCACTGACTAAACGTGACGAACTGGATTGGACTCTGGATCAGTTTTGTGAGGTCATCAGCGGGATCGGCGACAGTCTCGCGGACCGGCACTATCGGTCACAGACCGCCTTTTGGGATGCGATCCCAGAGAGCTGCGAACTGATAAGACTGGACTTGAGAGACATGCAGAACCAGTTCGCATCACATCCGCTCTTGAGCAGCTTACCAGCGCCGAGGCGGCGCAACGTCGGATCGACAACTCCCGACGATCCCATGAGCACCGCTTCCGTCGAATTGATGCGCACGCGGTATGCACAGGATTTGGAATTTGGGATCCCTTTCGAGAACTGACGTCCTTCCGCATCAGGGTTCCCAATATTTCTGCGAGAATTTGGTCAGCCTATATTTTCCCAATTGATTCGAGATAGCCTAAGATGCCAGCAAGCCATGCTGCCATTTGCCGGTGACCTTCCGGCATATTGGGGTGCACATAGTCCCTCATGTTGGACTGGGATACGACACCGAGAAGCGAAATCACATAGACGTTCTCAGCCCGCCATTCAGGCAGGTCGTAATATGCGAATATTCGTCTCGACAGCTCAATCATATTGAAATTGAATTCAGTCCTGGATACTTTTTCATCGCTCCAGAACCTCGACGGACCTCCACTCGGCGGGCCAATCAGTACTATTGGGATCCCTTGGTTCCAGTCGCGAATTGACGCTATCATTGTATCGAGATTTGACTTGTAGTCTTCCCACCCTTCCTCGCTGAGCGACGACAGAAATTCGACTGTGCCCAACATGATGCTGATTGAAGTTGGTCGAGCGTGTTGGAATGCCGCACCGAATCGCGCAATATATTGCGAGAATGAAAATTCGGCCTCAGGCTGTGGATCCATGGCTTCCCAACCATCGCCGTCGAACTCTCGCCATTGCCCTCCTGCAGCGTAGGCGGGGTCGACGATCACATCCCCGATGCGAGAGTCGACCGGATATCCATTTGAGTTGAAGTTATAGGGTTCCTCAAGGGCCCACCCACGGGCAATCATCTGAAATCCGTCGTAGTGGTACCCGCCGGGATCCGCGGTAGTGACGTCCTTCCAGAAGGATGCGTTACCGAGATACCGGCCGCCATCCACATTGGCAGGGAACAGAAAGGGCGAATCGCCGCCCTCAGATTGGGCGATACTGGTCAGATAGCGATCTGGGGTCCACCCGCCGCGCCCCTCGACGTTCACCAACCCGTTGTCGTATGTACGGATACCAACAGTGCGGCCATCTAGCATGCACTCTGCCGCGAAAGCTGGATAGCCGCCCGCCCTGGTGATGGAGTCGCCGATGCTCAGATGCGCTACATCGCTCAGACTCGGGCGAGAAACGACCACACTCGGCCGTGTTTCTGAAGCAACAATATTGCCCGACTGGTCACGAACCACCAGCGTGAGCAAAAAGGTACCGGCCGTCAATGGGGTGTATTCCCAGTGATTTCCATCGGCATTCGACTCGGAGAGCGGGACACCCGATACATCCACCTCGCTGTTCTCGCCAAGATCTCTGATGATGTCAGAAAAATTCAGACTGTATTTGACACCGGCAAGAAAATAGAGGGTGGACGGCAGCTCTATCTGAATTAGCGCATCTTCTGATGGTGGAATTGCCGGAACCTGTGATGGAAAGCCACTAAGGCCGATTCGACCCACATTGGACGGCGGTAACGGATCCGTACAAAGAGGACCGTCGAAGTCTACCCATCCGCAACCCGAGAGCGTCGAAACAGCTAAGACAAGAACAGAGGCGACCCGGACGATTCTGCTGGTCACTGCGCGTGGCGATTGACACACAACAGAACGCTTCACGGACCCTCCGACCGCCACCAGACCCGCGCTTTGACGCGGATTGTCTGGTCTACTCAACTCCAACCGGGCGTTCTATCTCTCGGCGGCTCCGTCAGGGGCCCACTGATGTACCGAGATATGCGGTGGTGGTGAACTTATGTGCTTTTCCCGCCCGTCTTGGCTCAGAGCGTTCAGTAGGCGCCGGCGTGGCTGAAGACTGCCTTGATTGTCTTCAACGAGATCAGTAGGTCGGAGACCATTGACCAGTTCTCGACGTAGAACAGGTCGAGGCGTACTGCATCTTCCCAGGAGAGGTCGGATCGTCCGCTGACCTGCCATAGACCAGTGATTCCAGGGCGTACTAACAGTCGCTTCATGGCGTGGTCGTCATATGACTTGACCTCTTTTGCCAGGGGCGGGCGCGGCCCGACGACGCTCATGTCGCGCTTCAACACATTTATGAACTGCGGCAGTTCATCAATGCTGAACTTGCGCAGCACCTTACCGACGGGCGTCACCCGAGGGTCGGAACGGATCTTGAACAGCACCCCACCGTCAGACTCGTTGAGGTGCTTTAGGTTGTCGACCATCTTGTCGGCGCCGTCGCACATGGTTCGGAACTTGATCATTTCGAACGGCTCACCGTCCAGGCCGATCCGTTCTGCTCGGTAGAAGACCGGCCCTCTGCTCGTCAGCTTGATCGCGGCGGCGACCAACAGCAGAAAAGGCAGACCACAAAGCAAGACGCTGCCGGAGAAGGCGACGTCGAAGAATCGCTTCTGAAAGCGCTTAGCTCCGCTGTACTGCGGCTTCTCTACGTGGATCAGCGGTAGGCCGGCGACCGGCCGCATCTGCAAGCGAGGTCCGGCGATGTCGACGACGCCGGGCGAGACGAGCAGATCGATATCGAGTTTCTCAAGTTCCCACGACAAGTCACGAATGCCACGTCCGTCGAGTCGCTCAGTAGCGGTGACGGCGACTGCCTGGCTGCCGGTGGCGAGCACCGCATCGACGACGCTCGATTCGTCGCCGTAGGTAGGCACGGACCCGAAACCTGGCACGTCGACCGAGCGCCGCTGAATGGGGCCAGGAATGCAGGCTCCCACGATCTGGTACTCCGAACCGGATTCCCGAGCCAGCGACTTGGTGAGGTCTCGGACGGCGGCGCTGTTGCCGACCACGAGCACTCGGGTGATACAGCGCCCGTGCTTCTGCCGGGCCGCCACGACGACTCTTCGAGCAATCCACCTGAAGACCGAGAGAATGACCAGGCCCGCCGGAAGCGCGATCATCAGGTATCCGCGCGCGATCTCCAGCTTGAATAGCATCGACACGATCGCCACGCCGCCGAACACGGAAAACGTGGCAAGCCACACGCGCCGGTACTCTTCGGCACCCGAACCGATAATCCGTGGGGACCGCGATCGATTGATCGACAGCGCCAGCGTCCAAACCACGACCAACACCACCGACACGATGGTGTAGGTCCAATTGACGCGCGACTGTGAAAGACCTGGGAAGGATCCGAATCGCAACCACTGCGCCAAACCGACTGCCAGAACAACGCCAGCCAGGTCAACCGCAACGAGCCGCAACGCGTACGCCTGCTGCCAGGTCGGGATCTTTCCGAGTGCCGAAACGGCATTTGCTATGGCCACTGGCCGATCATTCACCGCCGTCATCGCACCCCCTTGCGTTCACCCCTTGGTCAGCAACTTTAACCCACGCTCGACCAAGTTCTCAAGACGAACGGAGAGTTCGCTCGCCATTCTGCCTAGCCGGCTCGAGAGCACTAGGTAATATTCACAGCGACGTAACGACGTATTCCCACCACAGCGTTGCCGGCAACGGAACGCGACGAGCAAGGCCAGCGTCAGTCTGGCCGCGCGTGGGGCTGGCAGGAGCGTGCGCACAGCCCCAGAACGGGTGGCAGGTGACCTGCAATCAATGCGCCGACCGCCTCGAAGGCATTGAGGTCTCTTCCGATGGGATCCGGAATGTCGATGTCGATCGTCGCCGTGAGCTGCGACCGCAAGGGTGATAGGTCGGCGACGGTCTGCACGTCGAACTCGGTCGCAAGCTTCGCTGCCTCGGCGAGCGTGAATGTCCGATGGAGCTTGTTGGGAGCTAGTCCCAGGACACCGTCGCGGTGCGACTTGGTCATGGTGAGCACGATGTCCGCTTCGGCCAAGATCCGCCCGGTCAATTGACGAGCAATGAAGTCGGCCGGATCGCCACCAAGCCCGCGTAGAACCAACGCCGAACTCTCATGCATGGGGCTACCAATCACCGCGCGGGTCCCAGCGCTCGACACGCGGAAGTTGGGGATCTGTAGCCCCACCCCGTATTCCAGCGCCAACCTCTCAGCTGTGGGAGAGCGACAGATATTGCCGGTACAAACGAACAAGACGTGCAGAAGCGCTCCTCGGTTGGGCTCCTGACCACCATAGGCGTTTTGGCGGACGACAGGCGAGACAACCCGCTCGCAGAATGGGCCGTCGCGACTCGGATCGACAGTCGGGTGTGAAGTCCACTCCCCGCAGGACCAGCCGAACAGATCCGCGCGGGCACAAACGAAAGCACGACGCCGGTCGGACAGCTCCTCTCCTGACCAGACCCAATCCACAAAAGTGCGCTCGCTTTGCACTATCGGCCTGACGCCTCGAAAGGCCTGGCCGCCGGGCTGAGCGCACACCGCCGGCAACAGCGCGGACCCTCACGATGCCCTAACATGTGGCGCGTGGCACCTTTTCGATGGATGGCGGGCTACGCCAGAGGCGGCCTCACCCGGTTGCGGGAATCTTCATCCGAAGGCAACTGGATCGTCTTCATTCATGTGCCGAAATGCGGCGGCACAAGCATCAGAACGGCGTTCCGTCGGGCGATTGGCTTCCACGGGCTCAACGCAGTGTCCCTCGACGAGAAGGCCTCGACACGCGCCGCCGAAGCGCTCGGCGAGGATCCCCTCGTCCTACGCGAACGCTGGATGCTCTACCAGGTCGCCAGGGCGCGCGTCGCCTATATAGACGGCCACTTCCCATGGTCTCCAGCCCTGGGGGCACTGGCCGGCAACTATCGAGTTGTGACCATGTTGCGCGAACCTCGTGCGCATTTTCTCTCAACATTCTTCTACAACCGGGACAAGAGCAGTCGCGAACATTTGACCATCGACCCTAGCGCCACGCTGAAGGACTTCGTGGAATCGGAGCGGGCCCGCGCCATCGGTGGAATGTTCGTCCGCTACCTGACCGACCCGCACCTGCGAAGCGCCCCCACTGACCCCGAAGCGATCGAAGCCGCATGTCGCAACCTCATGACGGTCAATGCCGTCGGCACACTCGACCATCTCGACGAATGGGCCTCTGATATCGGCCAGCTCATCGGTCGGCAGATAAAGATCGGGAACGAACGGATCAGCCCGACTCCGATCGCCATGAGAAACGCCGAGATCGACGCAGAGGTCTTGGCAGCTATCGACGAAGTCTGTCGCCCGAACCGCGCAGTGTACGAGGCAGCGCGCCGGTGGCGAGCGAATCAGCCTTAGCAAAGGGGAGATCGCGGTCGCCAGCCACCAGAGAAGCCTGCGGAATCACGCTGCGTCTGCCCATCGCTTTTATCCTGATCTCACCGAAATGGCTATCTACCTGTGTTTTTCGTCGCTCTGCGATCCCGCAATGGGCGCTTAGCGGCGGGCTCTAGCCTCGATTTTTCGTCCAAAGTGATGGCGGTCGACTTTCGCGACCTGATGCCTCGGTTTTGCCGGATCCCGTTCGGTTCGCGGTTGCCGCATCCGACCACCCTGCTGAAGCTAACCAGCCGTTGCGGTGAGGCAACGGTCGCCGGGCTTAACGACGCCTTGCTGGCCAAGGCGGCTACGGTGAAGCTGATCCGCACTGACAAGGTCCGTGCCGACACCACGGTGGTGGAAGCTGCGGTGGCCCATCCGACCGATTCTGGGTTGCTGGCCAAGGCCGTCGGCGGGATCGCCACGACGGTCAGACGGATTCAGGCCGCCGGCGGAGCTACCCGCACTCGGGTGCGTGATCGCAGTCGTTCGGCAAGTCAGCGGGCCCGGGCGATCGCGGCCAAGCTGCGGCTGCGCGGTGCGGCCGCCCGTGAGGAGGGTCAGGCCGCGGTGCTGCGGATCACCGGCCAGTTGGCCGACGTCGCCGCTGCGGCCATCGCCGACGCGGACGCGGTCTTGCGCAACGCACGCAGAGGTTTACGCACTGCGACGGGTCGTCGCCGCGGACGACTGCAGCGGGCGGTCAACGACCTGGCCACCCTGCTGGCACGCACCGGACAGGTGATCGACCAGACTCGGAGTCGACTGGCCGGGGTGATGCCGGATTCGGCGAGCCGGATCGTGAGCTTCCCCGACGTCGACGCCCGCCGATCCGCAAGGACCGACTGGGCAAGCCGGTCGAATTCGGCTACAAGGCCCAGGTCGTCGACAACGCGGACGGAGTCATCCTCGACCACAGCGTGCAGATCGGTAACCCGCCCGACGCGCCACAGCTGGCGCCGGCGATCGCCCGCATCACCGACCGGACCGGGCGTGCCCCGACCGCGGTGACCGCCGACCGCGGCTACGGCTACGCCTCCGTCGACAACGAACTACATGAGCTCGGAGTCCGCCGAGTGGCCATCCCCCGAGCCAGTAGACCCGGCGCTGCCCGGCGGGAGTTCGAACATCGAAAGGCATTCCGAGCCAAGATCAAATGGCGGACCGGATGCGAAGGCCGGATCAACCACCTCAAACGCAGCTACGGATGGAACCGCACCGAACTGACCACCCTGACCGGAGCCCGCACCTGGTGCGGACACGGAGTCTTCGCCCACAACCTGGTCAAGATCAGCGCACTGGCCGGACGACAACCGATCTAGAGGAAAGTCCCCTCGACGCCAAGACCATCATCAAGCCGCACCGACCATCAATCCTTTTTCAGGTCGAAGTAGCTAAGGGCTGTTTTCGGGCTCCGAAGGCGACCGCCTTCTCGAACTGTACCGAATGCCCCGCCAGGAACTCGCCGACGAAGGGGTGCGCTCGAATACTACGCTCGCCACAACCGGGGCCGCTTGACCTGCAAGCACTTCGACGCCTCGTCGAACCACTTCCCATTCGTCCTGGACACCAGGATTGACAGTCGCCCGCCACCATTTAGACTCAGCCGACAAGAGGAGGTCACGGGGAGCCTGGCTCGGTAACGAAAGGCGCGCTGCTCAATGTGTCGCGGACCACGCTGCGGCAGCAGGGCCCGCCAGACACCGATCGCGTAAGTCAAGTCGACGCGTGGATGCGCAACTGACGACGACAACGATCGTTTGAGCATCGGGGAGGAACTGGCATGTCAGACGACGAGACTCCGAGATCGAAGACGCTGCCGTGGCGGACCACAACGGTTGCGGTCTTCGGGCTGTTGCTGGTCTTGCAAGGATTTCTCTCATTTGTAATCTCGCCGGAGCCATACCCCGCCATTCGCATGCCGCAGTTTGCCCGTGCAGCCGCCCCGGACGGAACTTTTCAAATTACCCGCGTAATTGCCGACGTTATCAACCAAGACGGCTCGGTGCAGCAAATCTCTCCAAATGAATTGATGGCGGGATTCCGCGATTCCTCAGCAGGCCCGTCCTTTGACTATATATTTACCCCGGGCAGATCGGAACGAATAACTCCCGCCGTAAGAGAATGGCTGAAGAAGAGGATCGTAGAAATCGAGCAGGGGGCCGTACCCGCCGAATTAAGAATCTGCTTTCAGGACGTCCGCGCCCGTGTCACGGATTCAAGTGTCGTCAGCGAAAAGCCGTGCGATTGGACGGTCATCGACTTATGATTCGCTGGTTTGAATCGACGCTGAGCCGGATAGCGGCAGCATATGCACCCGACCTGCGGTTTCTGGCAATCATTAGAATTTCATTCGGGCTGGCTACTATCTTTCTGACTGGCGTGACACGCCAGGATGTAACGTGGGTGGGAGAGGTACCGGCGGCCTTCTTCCATGCTAGGCCCGGGTTGTTCTACTTCCTGACGGGTCCACCCGACAACTCGTTCCTGATCATGTTGATGGCGGCGAAGATCACGCTCGGTATATTGCTGATCGTAGGAATCTGGACGCTTCCCGTGTCCGTGCTCCTGTCCGCGGCTCTAATGACGAGTTCGGGTATCTCCTACTCCTATTCCAAGCTCGACCATTTAATTCTCTTTGAAATCACGCCTGTTTTCCTCGCTGTTGCCGGCTGGGGTTGGAAATGGTCGGCCGATGCTCTGCTTCACCGAAAGCGAAGCCCACTTTCAGAGCTGTCAACAGGGCGCGGCATGCCGATATTGCTCTTCGCGATGACTATCGGATGGGGCATGCTCACAGCGGCGGCGCCGAAGGCGGCGGGTGGCTGGCTCGATCCGTCCCGCTACGCAACTCGAGCCGTTGTGGCGCGACACGTGCTGTTGGAAGACCAGAAAATCGGGCCGCTCTGGTCACAGGCTTTTGGCATTGACAACGGAGTGTTCTGGAAGTTTCTCGATTTCAGCACTGTGATCATCGAGGCTGGCCTCATATTCGTCGTATTCATACCTCTCGCGTTCAGGCTGTGGCTACTGTTCCTCACAGCCTTCCACGTAGGCGTATATCTGGTACTGGGCATCAATTTTGTACCTTATGCATTCGTCTACATTGTGTTCTTCTCGCCCGTGTTCGTGTGGATTGCCACCAGGGTTGGCCACCCAACACCGCCTGTCAGGCAGGAATCGACGTCAAGCACTGCTGCGGTAGATCGTGACCACTGAGGCCGATTGAGTCGACAACAGCAGTCCCCGTACTCGCCCAACTTGGCCATTGACACCATTGTGGTCAGGCCAGCACGGGCGTGGCGACGACGTCGACTAGCCAAGACAGTTGCCAACTCGCACGCAACAGGGTGGCCGGCCTGCAGTTTGAGGTGACGGTTATGGATCTTGGGCACTCGGCCGGATTCCCTAGCGCAAGGCGATTGACGAGCTCCTCTCGGTTCAAACTGCGCGGATTCGGCGGCCGGTACCGGAATTCATGCGAATCCACCGCTACCCGATTGCGCAAACCCTAGAGACTAGAGATCCGCGGGCTGCAAACGACACCCATGAACGCCGCCTACCTACAGCAGGACCTCGCCGAACACCTTGCCACGATCAATTGCACGACACTGGGACCCAATTGATCAGCCCACGCTCACAAGCTTTGCGCCGCAGGAATCTTGGCTGAACGCTCTCCGGTTTCGGCAGCTCTAGAGGATGAAATTTGCCTCGACAACTCAAGCACCGGTCCAGGCGGGAATGTCGCCAGAACAAACAACAACGGAAGCCAATGCTGCTGCTGCACAAAGAATGCCGAGACCATCGCGAAAGTGATAACAGTTGCGGCGACACCCGCGGAACCATAATTCTCACCCCGAATGACCGACCGAGCAATACACAACAGCACGACGGTGGTCACTCCGGCGAACCAGATAAATAGTAGAATTCCGCCCTGGTACCAAGAATGCAAAAGAAGGTTGTGTACCGAGGTGGTGCCATTGAACGTACCGGAGTTCGCGCCGTCCATTCCGACTCCATAAATGGGATCCCGGGCAATGTAGTCGAGAGCCCATTGATACGTTAGCATCCGCGCTTCCCAGGATGAAGCCCCTTCGCCAGTCGTTCCTGTGACTTTGGCGAATCGAAGCTCTAGAAATGACACAAACCAAGCGTCGCTGAAGTCGATCAAGACACTTGCGAGACCTGTCGCCACAGCAATAACCAGGGCCGCGAGGACCCGACGCATGGTTGCCAGCAACACGACGAGCCCGACGCCACCCGCGAGAATTGCGCTAAGGCTGCCTGTAGTAACCAATGCAACGAGGTTGATGGCAAACGCACACCAGAGCATGAACTTCACATGCGGCGAAACATTGAACACCACCGCTAGAATCGTTAGCATCGCAATCACGCACATGATCGCGAGCGTATTGGGATGACCGGACAACCCAGTCGAGCGCCCGAACATTTCCGCCTGGCCTAGCACTCGGGCGCCGCCCTGCTGAGCTATACCAGCCGCTGCAGAAATGGTCTGAGAAGCGACAAAAGATCCGATGACCCATGGCATGAATCGACGATTTTTCTCCACCTGGTAGCGGAAAACCGCGGGAGCAAGAACGCATAGAATTCCGAACTTTATTGCAACGACGACGCTTTCGGACGCCAAGCCCCCGTTTCCCGATACGAAGCCGGCGGCAGGAATCAGCACCGCCCCGGCAAGCCAAATCGGAAGCCCTACGGGGCGTGCCAATCGACCGGAAATGGCTGAAACGACCAGGGCGAGAAGCAGAATGTCCCCGATCCGGTAGAGCGGCAACCTCCAGATTCCGGCGGTCTTGTTTGCCTCCATGACAGGAAGCCACGCGGCAACGAGCGATCCATATGCAATCCAGAAGTACGAGACGTTGCCGGCGGCTGGTGGATGTTGGCCAGACGGGCCACGCCGAGCCAGCGCGGCGGGCGACTTCAGCGCAGCAGCCTGCAAATCAGCCACCGCCCCATACGGCTGATTGCGGAGATCCCACGGTCTTCGGCGACGCGGATCGGTCATTCCACACCATCGACGGAGCATATATGTCCGCGCCCAGCGGCGTCCCGCAAGCGAACATCTATCGCCACCGATCCCACGAATACAATCAGCAACCAGCGTCCGACACACGCCAACTGTCGACGTTATTCGACGCATTCGCCTTGGCAGATGGACCGTCGTGGGACCCTGGGAACCGGCACCAGGCGGGTTCGGGCGGTGCCACCGGCATGACACCAAAGACACCCAATTCACATTGGCGACGCGGACAATGCCTCAAGTCCGGTAGCGGAAGCGATGGTCGCTCAGCAACCACAACTGACTGCGGCGATGGCGATCACCATGCCCGAATCAGCCCAGTTCACCGTTCCCGCACTGCGCCGCGTCAGTCACCCCTCCAAAGCGGGTTTTCCTTCAGGCCAATAGGGACCGCACTGCCGCCCGAGTAGCTCCGACGCCCAGTCGGCACGGGGGCGCTCGTCAGCAACTCCATTGCTACGGCGTGTGCTACGGCGTGGTAACTTCCCGAATATGGGAAGTGCGCCTGACCTAGTCCGCACGGTTCGCCGGGTGAAAGCACTCAGAAAAGTCGGCTGGCCCGTCTACAAGTTCTACCGGGCTAAGACCGCATCAGGTATTGCGCGACCGATCGTCGTGAACAGCATACCCAAGGCCGGCACTCACCTCGTCGCAAGTGTGCTGAGTAAAGTGCCTCGAGTGAACTTTTCCGGCGTTTTCATCGCGCTTGACTTCGTATCGCCGAAGATCGCCGAGCGCGAGGGCGAAATACCCGACTATGACCGTCCTCGACTACTTCGTGAGATTCGGAAGGTCCAGCCCGGAACGTTTGCCAACTGCCACCTTTATTACGATGAGTACACCCGCAACCTGTTGACCTCGCCCGAGGTATCCGCGCTATTCATCGTTCGGGACCCACGTGACATCATCGTCTCGCAACTTCACTATATCGAGCAATTCCGTGGCCATCATTTTCACGAGTACTTGACTTCCGCATACGCAACTAGAGCCGAACGGTTGGACGCACTGATCTTCGGATGGGAACCTAGCGGCCCCGTTGGCGGCACCTCCGACCTGCCGACCAGGGGAATGGCAGACATCGGCACTCGGCTCAGGTCTTTCAGGGGTTGGTCGACCACCGTGCCAACGTTCAAATTCGAGGAGTTCGCCGCGGCGCCAGATCGCGAAAGCCTCGACCAGTCTCTGCGAAGGCTGCTGCAAGCCGTGGGACTGGAAGAATTCTGCGACATCGATTCAGCAAGACAGGGTATCGGCGACAGATGGAGTGCCACCTTCAACACGGCCGCTACAGAGGGGTGGAGAGACGCGCTGTCGAACACACAAGTCGCCGCCGTCGCGGACCTTGCGGGCGACTACCTGGCCGAGTACGGCTACTCTCGGAGCTAGTGATCGACCCAGGCCCGCCAATTGAGGCCTCGGATGGCAGCTCCGGTACGTACTGAGTCGGTCTATCGGCCTTTGGGATATCTATGCCTGATCGGCTTAGCTGGTACCCCTGCGCACACCGTGTACGGAGGAAGATCTCGAACAACGACCGACCCCGCGCCCACGATACAGCCGTCGCCAATCTTAACCGTACCGACGACTATGGCTCCGAAACCTATGAGCACGTCGCTGCCGATTTCGATCAGCGAGGTATCGTCCCGGGTCGCAGAATATACTGAGATGGTGGGGTCTTCGAATGGATGGTCTCGGCCGATAAACGAAACGTTGCTCGACACGAGCACATAGTTGCCGATCCGCATATCGACTTCAGAGGTGAAATTCTTTCCGAAAGAGATGTGATGACCCAGCTCGATGAAGTGCGGGGCTCGGATATCGGCACCTTTCGCGAAGCTAATGGCGTTTCCATGCACGATATCCGCTGGCGCCGCGGCCTTGACACGCTGCAAACGCGCAAAGCGAATCCCGCTTCTCAATAGCTCGAGGGGCCATGGGTACGAGCGGAAGGGGCCCTCGTCTGCATGTGTCATCGCCTGCCTCGCTGCACGAGTGCCCGCTTCGCCGTACCGACGTGTGCGATGGAGCGCCGAATTCGAAGTTCCCGGCACCGCCGTAGCGCATCCATCGCTCGATAATCCACGTTTTCCGCGTCGCCGAACTCCGGCACTTCGTCGAGCAACGGCGGCCGCCTCGCCAGCAGATCGTAGGGATTGGAGACTCCGCCGTGGGTGCCCGCATTGAGACCCACGTTGTCCACAATTCGACGAGGCGGGAAAATAGATACGCCTCCATGCCTGAAGACCGTGTAGTACCAGTGGACGGACCAGCTATTCACGCGGCCAGACAACGAGTTCTTCAGCTGCTTGGTAAACGGATAGATGCCGTTCATGTCGAAGGCAGACTTGAACGAGCGGGTGCGCAGCTCATCGGGATCGGGTTGGTTGTTCAGGTCGAAACGATCCCACGCCCGCTTCCAGGTGGCCCAGCCCCACGGGTGCGTAAACGGAAGAGACACCGCGCTGCTGCTTTGCCTGAGTTCAGGTGCGTCGTAGACATACCCCGCGACGCTCCACACCCGTTGTTCGGTTTCGTAGTGAAGCAAACCCTTGTTGAAGTACTCCAGCGACACGGGTGACAGCACGAGGTCATCCTCGAAAACGATGACCTTGCCGTGTTCTCGGACTACTTCGGTGACCCCGGAGAAGATCGAGTTTCGAAGTCCACGATTCGACTCCTGAAACGAATGTGACACGTTCGGCAGCTTGAGACTTCGCACATACTCCCGCACGGTTTCCACGGACGCTCTGTCCGCGTCTCCCTTTGGACCGTCGACGAAGATCCTCACCTCAGTCGTGGCAAACCCGCGGCAGGCCTGCAGGTTTGACATCAAGGCAGCGAGCTTGTCCGGTCGGTTGTACGCGAACACGGCTACCGGGGCCCAGCCACCTTGGCCCGTTGTCGAGTCACTCACTGCCGGGTAGCTCCTCTGCTTGCACGCGTGGTCTGGTTCGTGGACTGACAGTTCGTGGTCCACAAACCCCGACACTAGTTGTCCGTCCCCATCGTTGCGTGTTAGTCCGTCGTTACCCGCGGAACCTATTTTCGTGCGTATTCGCGAACCCGATAATTGAAGAACGCGGCGAGACGCCCGTACCCGTAGAACAAGTATGTGAAGGGTTTTGATTGCAGGCCACGGCCGGTGACCAGGCCGAAGCCGAGCATCACTGCCCCGTAGCCGACGGCGAGAACGGCCCTAGCAAGGCCC
Organism: Mycobacterium sp. ABE4_509; assembly: GCF_056160785.1. Lineage (NCBI taxonomy): Bacteria > Bacillati > Actinomycetota > Actinomycetes > Mycobacteriales > Mycobacteriaceae > Mycobacterium > Mycobacterium sp. ABE4_509. Next base: position 34,646 of record NZ_JBSWXU010000007.1, read on the forward strand.
TTTGCCACTCCCCCGTACTTCAGCCGCGTTCGGGTGTCGACGATCCCGTTACGAATTGCCCTGCGGCGAAGCCAGCGCAGGGACAATCTGTCCACTGGGACATCTTCGTACACGACGGCCTCTGCACAATAGAGCAGAGAGGCACCGGACATCCGTATTCGAATGAAGAAGTCGGTGTCCGAACCGCCAGTTTCGGAGAACGAAGGGTCGAATTCAGGGCACCCCGCACGCTCCCACGCTTCACGGAGCAACAGCGTGTTGTTCGTTGGGGCGGTGGGGAGACGATGACCACTTTGGCGAGTCGCCCGCTGAATGAAGCCACCGCGCGTAATCCAGTCCGGCGTTTCGTCCGGGAGAATGCTAATCACCGGCCCCACCACGACGTCGGCTCCCGTCTCTGCCGCGTAGCTCGTCAGGGTGCTGAGCCAGTCCGGCGACACCCACTCGTCGTCATCGACGAAGATGATCCCCCGATGTCGATCGCTGAAGTGCCTGAGGGCTCTGTTTCGCGCCTCCGCGATCCCCGGCTTGGCCTCCACGACATACACTGGGTTCAACTCATGGCCAGTCGCGACAGACCTGGCGGTTCCCTCGGAGTCATTGTCGACGACGAGAATCTCGGCCTTCGCCGCCCCGATTCCAACTCTGAGGCTGTCGAGCAATTGCTTCAGTTCCGTGGGACGGCGGTAGGAGGCAATCGCGATCAGATAGCAATCAGCCATGCGTCGATTATTGCGCACCAATCCTCGCGGCTCCGAGTTGGGACGCGCCCTTGCTGAAACTGGTGACCTGCGCTGACAACGTGCCGATTCCGGGCTCTCCGCCGCGAGTCCGCGGCCCCCGGAAACCAGGGGATGGCCGCCATATCGGAGCATGCCCGCAGTCAAAGCGACTCGATTCCGTGCGCGCCGAATCGCCGTGATCCCCTCCGCGGCGCACAGTGTCAAGTTCGGACCGACCTCAACTACTCGAGCTCGCAGATCGCCGGAAAAGCACATCAACTTGAGTTGGCCCGAATTCTCCCGTCGTGACCTGGTTGTACACGCCGGCCACGGAGAACCCGCGGTTCACGAGATAGTCGCACACTTCTTGAAAGAGCGGTTGGCCTTCGTAGAGTTCAACGAAGCTCAACTCCACATAGATGAAATCGATCTGATCGAGGGGACCGCAACCCTCGAATAGTGCAAGTTCGCCGCCCTGGACGTCGACCTTCAACAGTACGGGGGGCGTCAGTGAACCGATTTCGATGCATTCATCAAGGCGTTTGACCGTCACGTTGATTGTCGCGGCCGGACGAACGCCGAAGGCGAGCGCTTGGCCTCTGGCAGGCCTCAGAAGGGATGAACTGTCCGCCCTGTCTGCGACGTGGAACTGAGCTGTCCCTGCCGCACTCGCAAGAGCAACGCGGGAAAGCTTGGTCGACCGGTCACCGCTGAAAATTCGCTCGTACACGTCGGCCGCTTCCGGCAACGGCTCGAAGGCGAAAATCTGGGCGCTGGGACGCGCCTTGCGGAACGCGAGGCTGAACTGCCCCTTGTTGGCGCCAGCATCGATCAGTGTGTTGCTCTTGCAGTTCCTTATCGCTTCCAGGTGTTCGGTCGCGGCGGCAACCCTGTCGCGCACAGCCACCTTGAGGAAATATGGGCAAACAAGGAGACTCAGATACTTGCGAACTCGCAACGGCGACAGCAAATTCGACCCCCTGAAAATTGGCCCTGACGACACCGTCGTGGAGTGTTTCGCTGGACGGGAAGCTGCACGTAAGATTACCTGACGGCGCAAATCGAACCAGCGGCTCCTCGTCGAAACGAGAGCCGCCGACCCGAGCGGCGACGTACCGGCACGAATCTACCCACACCCTAGCGACGATCGTCCGGCCGTGAGCCAGAACGAAGCGGAAGCGACTGTCTTACAAGGGATACCCCAAATCGTCCGCCCTTGTCGTCCCTACAGTCAGCGCCGTGCGCGGGAGCCCCGAGTCTGCATGTCTTTGGCACCAGCGGGCTTGGCCACGGCACCAGCTAGGGTGCCAGCAGGGCAGCGGCTCAAGGCCCGATGTGCCGCCACCGCACGGACCGACTGTGTACCGGCCGGTAACCCTGGCCTGCCAGGGTATGTCCGACCTGCCCAATTGCTGCATCAGTCAGAACGGAGTCGCTCCCCTGGATCGTTCACCGATGTGCAGTTCACCGCCTCGACGCCTCGCCACTCTAGCCTCGGTAACACCCTGTGAAGTCGAAGTTTTGGACGATTTCCCCCAGACCGCGCATGCCGGTCACACCAGCGCTAAGCTGTTTGCCACCGACAGTCCGCGCCGGCGAGGGGGTAAAACGTGGACGCGCTGATGAAGCACGATCAGTTCTTGATCATCATCGGATCGATGAAGTGTGGTACAACGTCGCTGTTCGACTATCTGGGGCAGCACCCCGCGCTGTGCCCCAGCAGCAAGAAAGCAACTGAGCACTTCAGCGAAAACCAAAAACATCAGGTCGAGGTCAGTCGCTACGAGGACTTCTGGCCAGACTTCGACCCCTTAGCTCACAAGTACGCGCTCGAGAGCTCGACCGGTTACACGAAGTGGCCGGCCGAGCAGGGCGTTGCGCAGCGCATGCACGCATACGGTATACGGCCACGGCTCATCTACCTGGTGCGCGATCCCATTGAGAGGATCGAATCCCACATCAATTTCGTACGCGTCACCAGTCGTCAACGTATCGCGGTTGACGACTCTTATCCAGTGGACGTAACTCGCTACGCCGCACAGCTTGACCCGTTCGTCGACGCATTCGGCCGCGAGGCTATCCGTGTGGTGGACTCCGCCCGGCTGTTCAGCGATGCCAACCAGGTTTGTCGGGAAATTTACGATTGGCTGGGACTGGAACCCCATGAAATCGATCAACCTCAGGTACTGAACGTAACTGCGAGCAAAGAGACAAGCCAGCTCGACCGAGTCATAAGGAACAGCCGCTTGCTCCGGAAGGTCGCCCTCAAGATCCCGGCGGGACTGGCGCAACCGGTTAAGAGAAGTGCACGGAAATTGATGCCCTATCGTCATGAGCGGGTGCAACTCTCCCCGATGCGCATCCGGCAGATACGGGAGATCCTGCAGGGCGACGTCGACCGGCTCTCGCGTGAGTGGGGCGTCGATGTCACGTCCTGGGGTTTCAACAAAGTCGCCTGACGGCGGAGCCCAAAGTCTATCGACAGTTTTGCAGGTCGAGATTTGGGCGATCCCGAAGGCCTGTCAAGATCCGCTGATTCGACTGTGGCAACCGCAAGGCCAGCAACTAGGTCCGTAAGTCACCGAGATGCTCCCGGTACCACGCCACCGTTCGTTCCAGCCCTTCTCTCAGGCTTATCTTCGATGTCCAGCCCGCACCTGCGAGCTTCGACACGTCCAGCAGCTTCTGCGGAGTTCCATCGGGTTTGGTGGTGTCCCAAGTGGTTTCGCCGGAATATCCCACGACCGACGCGACAGTCTCAGCAACCTCCCGGATGGTGACATCAGCACCACTTCCCACATTGACCTGCTCCGGGCCGTCGTAGTGCTCGAGCAAGTGCAGACATGCGTCGGCCATATCATCGGCGTGCAGAAACTCCCGCCGAGGAGAGCCGGTGCCCCAGTTGCTCACAGACCGCGCGCCCGACGCAACCGCCTCATCGTAGCGCCGAATCAATGCCGGCAGCACGTGCGAGCCTGTCGCTGAGAAATTATCGTTTGGTCCGTAGAGGTTCGTTGGCATCGCCGATATCCAGGGCAGCCCGTACTGTCGACGAACCGCTTGTACGTGCAGGATGCCGGCGATCTTCGCGATCGCATACGCGTCGTTGGTAGGCTCGAGGTGACCGGTTAGCAAAGATTCCTCGCGGATCGGCTGCGGAGCGAACTTCGGGTAGATGCACGAGGAACCCAGGAACAGAAGGCGCTCTACACCAACCTCCCGGGCTGCGTCCAGGACATTGACCTGAATGCGCAGGTTATCGCTGAGGAAGTCAACGGGGTAGCTGTTGTTGGCCATGATGCCACCGACTTTCGCCGCCGCGAGTGCGACATACCGCGGCCTTGTCTGGTGGAAGAAGTCCAACACCGCGTGACGATTCTTCAGGTCCAGTTCATCTGAGGCCTTACCGATGATGTTCTCGAACCCCGCGGCCTCCAGCCTTCGCACTATGGCCGAGCCGACCAATCCTCGGTGGCCCGCAACGTAGAACGGTGCAGCCCGGCCGAGCTCACCGGGCTGGTAATGCGGGTCCGCGGTCACGGCCGGAGCGCTCCGCGCGTGCTGGGCGTCACCCACGAGTCTAGTCGCACCGTGTCGATCCATGGCCGACCGGCATGAACGAGCGCCTCGATATCAGCGTCAACCATCAGTCGGGCCAGTTGACGACCGTCGACCGTCGGCACCCAGCCCAGCATTTCACCGGCCCGCGCTGGGTCACCGATCAATGCATCGACCTCTGTCGGGCGAAGGTAGCGCTCGTCGAACTTGACGTGGTCGCGCCACTCAAGATCCGCATGACCGAAGGCGATCTCGAGGAACTCTCGAACAGTTATCCCCAAACCTGTCGCCAGAACATAGTCGCGAGGTTCGTTGGCTTGCAGCATCCGCCACATTCCCTCCACATACTCTGGGGCGTATCCCCAGTCGCGGACAGCGTCGAGGTTGCCCATATAGAGATGGTCCTGGGTGCCGGCCTTGATCGCGGCGACCGCGCGGGTGATCTTGCGGGTGACGAATGTCTCACCGCGGCGCGGCGATTCGTGATTGAACAGTATTCCGTTGACTGCGAACAGCCCGTAGGCCTCACGATAGTTCTTGGTGATCCAGTAGCTGTAGAGCTTCGACGCCGCATACGGTGAACGAGGGTAGAACGGTGTCTCCTCGTTCTGTGGTGGCGGCGTCGCCCCGTAGAGCTCGGAAGAAGACGCTTGGTAGAACCGCGTCTTGATACCAGACAGCCGCACTGCCTCAAGGAGCCGGATGGTTCCGGTGCCTGTCGTGTCGGCGGTGTGTTCGGGCTCTTCGAAGGACACCCGGACGTGGGACTGCGCCGCCAGGTTGTACACCTCGTCGGGATCGATGCCGGCGAGCAGCGTCACCAGTCGGGCGCCATCGCTGAGATCTCCGTAGTGCAGAAAGAGTCGGGCGTCCGGGGAGTGCGGGTCGACGTATAGGTGGTCTATACGCGAAGTGTTGAATGTCGACGCTCGGCGTATCAGCCCGTGTACCTCATAGCCTTTCGCCAGCAACAGCTCAGCAAGGTAGGAGCCATCCTGCCCGGTAATGCCCGTGATCAGTGCCCGCTTTGTCATTCAATCCCCCATCCGCCAAGGCGGTTATTTAACCGGAAGCAGTTGAGCGCTCAGCCTACCGGCCGACCGCTGCAGGTTCCTGGCACGGGGTGACGGTCAGAGCCGCACGCTCGGGAACCGCACACCGAATTCGGCGACCCTCGACGTCGGATCATTGTCATGCGCCGACAAGGTCCACTCAACTCCTCCCATGAGCGGGTCCATTCTCGGGTGCGCTGACAAAGTGTGGAAATTGGGACAGCAACCACTTCAGACGAGGTCGCCTCTGGGCGCGATGTTTGCCATTCCGATCCGATCTATTCACCTACACCAGCCCGAACTCGTCCCAATACGCGAACTAATGGGCGCTATCGCCTTTTCCCAAACATGTACCTCGTGCTCAAGGTGCTGGCGCCCAAACCCATCTTCCCCGAACAACAATTGCATAGTCCTGACGATCGCATACTGCGCAGTAAAGATTCGACCAACTGTGACGGTCCTCGGCCCGGGGTGAATCTCACGCGACAATTCAGTTCGATTGCCAAGTTGAACTCGCACTTGAGCGGGTTGGCCAACCTGCGTGCTCGACTCCTCCTCGCGCGGACGGATGCAGGAGCGAACCCAGCGCGGAGCGCAGGCGGCGGCCAGCCTTCCGGAGCGGAGGACATTTCGCGCCGCGGGCTCCGGCATAGCGCAATCGTGGGCCTCGGAGGGGCCACCGCGGCTGGGGCCGACCGGTGCCGAGCTCGTCTCATTCAGCAAGGCACGTAAGACAGCCCCAAACAGGCTTGCGGATGCAAGATCCGCCGCATGTGCTAATGTGCATTTTGTTCCGAGACTTGGGAACAATGCATCGACTGGGGGTGAGGAATCATCAAAAAGTTGGCGGGCGGTTCATCGCTGCGACAACGGTTCTTCCCCGAATCGAATATTGGCGGGTTCAGTCGCGAAGACCCCGGTGTCATTCTATTCAACCAGGTAAATGCCGCACTAAGACCGACCGACAGAGTTCTAGATTTTGGCGCTGGTAGAGGCGAGCAAATAGTTGACAACAACGTCCCCTACAGGCGTCACCTATTCAACTTGCAGGGCCGTTGCGCTCATCTCGAAGGTTGCGATGTTGATGACGCGATTCTCGATAACCCCTTCTTAGACCACGCGACCGTCGTGGAACCAGGTAATCAGTTACCGTATCCCGACGGTCATTTTGACATTATCTTTGCTCGGTTCGTCTTCGAGCACATTGACGATCCCGAATTCGTGGCCAAGGAGTTGATGCGGGTACTTGCTCCTGGTGGCTTCATCGCAGCGTTGACACCGAACAAGTTCGGCTACATTGCCCTGGCCGCCACGGCGGTTCCCAACCGCCTTCACGTTCGCGCCTTGAGCCGTATCCAACCAAAACGGAAGTCAATTGACGTCTTCCCAACCAGATACCGGCTGAATACAAAGAACTCACTCAGGCGCTCTTTTGGCCCTGACCCGGAGATTTTCGTAGTTTACCTACCTGGCGAACCCGCCTATCACTTCCGGAACTCACTCCTGTACGGCTTGACTAAATGGCTCCACAAGATCTTGCCTGATCGGTTACAGCCGCTCTTAATAATCTTCGTCCGAAAGAAGTTGCCCGCTCCGGGCATTTGAATCAACCGAGCCAACCAGGTGGTAAGCCCACCAATTGAGCTCAGTGCCTGACCCTCGATGAATACTATCGACATCCATTGTCGCCCAAGTCACGATGCATGGTGCGGAGTCGAGTGCCTGCCGCACCGCGCCCCAGCGGCAGGCCCAGCCCTCACTCGATTCGAGCCCGAACCCGTCTAACCCTATACGTCTCGCCTATGACGCCTACCGGCCGACTGTGCAACACCCGAATCCTCTTCCGTGGATTCCGGGTCAACGGAGGACTCTGATTCCGACTTGGGCACTCCGTTGCTGCTGGGATGGGCGCTAGTGGCGCCGGCACGCTTCGGACTATCGCCGTAGTAGCTGTAGCTGTAGCTATAGGAACTGCTTCCTCGGGTAGGCACCATCGTGAAGACAGCACCAAGTAGCGGCGCGCTGACGCCCTCGAGACTGTTGACGGCGTGCACAAGTTGATCGCGCTTGGTTTCGCCGTAACGCGCAATGATCAACACTCCGTCAGCACCGGCAGCCAGGACCGCTGCGTCGGTGACCGCCAGTAGAGGTGTCGAGTCGACGATGACGTAGTCGAACTGGTTGCGCAGTGTGTTGAGCAAGTTCCTGGCCGACTGGGACCCGAGCAACTCACTCGGGTTGGGCGGAACGGGCCCTGACGTCAGCACTGTCAGTCCCGGATAGCGCGTCTTCTGCAGCGCCTCTTCGAGGGAACTGCCCCCGCTGAGCACAGTGCTGAATCCCACCGCCCCTACCAGGTCGAGGTACTTATGCAACATGGGCCGCCGAAGGTCACCATCGACGAGGGCAACATTGTGTTCGGCCTCGGCAAGGGCAAGCGCAATATTGATCGCTGTAGTCGATTTCCCCTCGCTGGGCATCGAGCTGGTCACAACGATTACGCGTGGCGGGTTGTCGACCGCGACAAATTGCAGATTGGTGCGGAGTTTGCGAAACGCTTCCGAAATAACCGAATTCTCGCTGTCGAACGAAATCGCCGCCTGCTTGCGGCGCTCCTTCGACAACGGGACTGTACCGACAACCCCCGCACCGGTAATCTCTTCTAGAGTCTCCCGAGCCTTCACCGTGTTGTCCAGCAGGTCTCGGAGAATGGCGATCCCGAATCCCAACAGCAGGCCCAAGGCGAGTCCCAGCACGATGTTTCGTGTCGTTTTCGGCACCACCGGATGTTGGGGGATCGAGGCTCGCTGTTCGACCACCACTCGGGCATCGGGCGTCTGGCCGCCCTCCGGGGTTTCGAGTTCGCGCACCATGACGACGAATTCGTCGGACAGGGTGTTCGCGATGTCACGCGCTCGGACAGGTGATTCGTCGGTGACACCGACATCGATGAGCACCGTCTCGGGCTTGGCACTTGCAGTGACGTTGCGCTGAAGGCTTTCTGCGCTCATCGGAAGCCCGAGCTTGTCGATGGTGCGCTGGGCCAGCGTCTTGCCGGTGAAGAGCTCAGCGTACGAGATCACCCGCTCCTGAGAGAACCGGTTACCTTGATAGATCTCCGAAGTAGTGGTGCCCGATGTCGTCGAGACGAACAGTCGCGCGGTGGCCTTGTAGAGCGGAGTCGTAAGCAGGCTGAATATGGTGGCGGCCAAAACCACAGCGAGGACGGTCACAGTTATTGTGATCCAGCGGGTGCGCAGCACTTTCACAAATTCATGCAGGTTCAAGAGCCCTCCACTGGTCGTGTCGCGTCGCGCAACTCTGCGACATTGATATAGCGGTCACACTGCGGCATAGCGTGATCAGCATGGAGATCCAGCGCGGGTCGCCCATACGTTGGCTCTGCTCCGCTCATTCTGAGCATGTAGGTACCGATACTAATGGTGTAACCGCGTCCACCAACGGCTGAACAGGAACGCGCGGGGCACCCGGCGAGGTCGGTTCCGACAGTCGGAAGCTCAGCTCTCCGGATTGTCCAGGCGGGATGAGTACCTGCACTTCATAGGTGGGGTGGCCACGTTCCATGCCGCTGATGACGGGAACCCGTTCACCGTTCGCCAGCGCACTCACCAAAGTCGAGTCTGCAGTGGCCACCAACCGCACGGAGGTCACCATTGTTCCTTTCGGCGCGTTGAAAGGAACGTCGCTGATAAGCCCCTCTGTACCGACAATATAATTCGGTAGTCCCTCAACATTCTCGAGGGAATTCTTGAGGCGAATTGTAACCGTCGACATTCGGGTTTCGCCGTCGCAGCCGTCAGCTGCGTATTCGATGCTTCTTTCCAGATAGTAATCAAGCTTGTTTCCGCCGATGTTGTTGATCACCACGCCTGCGTATGGCGCGGCGTCACCCGGTACCGAATGCCCGAGAGGGGTCTGCTCGATCAGAGCTTGGTCCTCCGGCGACGAAGTCCAGACTGCGATCCGACGTTCGCTGACCGCCCTTCCCAAGGCATCAAGCAACCTTCGGGGTGACTCGACAGGTTCGGTGATCTTGTTGACCACTTCGCTGGCAATATCTTGAAGGTAATTCTTGCGAGCCCTCTGGTCTGTCGGGTAGCGGATGTAGGCAGTGGATTCCGTCAGCTCGACAACGTTGTCTTTGGTGATCCTCTCACCATCCGGCATCGTGACCGGGCCAACGGCACCGAGAATATAGCTGAGCGCAATCGGGTCGATGGCAATGACGCCATCCACCACCATCCCCGTCTCGTGCTCCCACATTGACTTCCAGATTTGTGCGGCGTAGGGAAAGTGCGAGCTCAGATTGCTGTTGCGGACGTCAGTTTTCGGATTGGTGAACCCGTACAGCTGCTCGTAATCGGAGCCCAGATCGACGGTAGCCACCGCATCCGTGAGTTCGGTGTTCGCCCCCAGGTTGTCCACCGTCGGCCTGCCGTCGTCGAAGCGCAACACCCCGAAGCCACCGAGTAGCCCTCCCGTGCCACGGGCCTCGGCGTTCGTCTGGAAACCCATGAAATAGGACCGCGGGCCGTCGGCGCCCATCATCGATGGCGCGACCCGCGCAGCCAGGGCCGTGTTCTCGATCACGCCGGCGATATCCGCAGTCTGACGCTGGAGTTGTGCACGCGCATCCTCCATCATCGCGAGATAGCCGGGATCTGAAATCGCCTGCGCGTCAGCGTTCAGACGAACTGCCTCCGCGGAGATCTCAGCGAGTTGCGGCTCCTGATCGCGCAGAAGTTGCACGTCGACCCGTCCATCTTTGTAAAGCTGATCCGGCGAGATCGTTATGCCGACATCAGCGGTCGGCTGGAGAACATCGCTAGTCAGACCTAACACCACGTCGGTGATTTGTTGCCCAGTTGAGAATGGTTTGCCCAGCCAGGGCAACGCGGACACGATGTTCCACGGCGCGGAATGGGTTGCATCGCGGGCGGCGAGCGCATGAACCTGCGCGTTGTCGGCTAGTCGCGATGCATCGTCGGTGTCGCCCTGCAGCAGCGCGTCTTTCGCTTGCTGCGCAAAGGCACGCGCCTCCTCGAGGTTTGACCGCGCGGAATTCGCGTTGATCCACAGCCAGCCGCCAAAGCACAGGACTATGACCAGCGCAGCCAGCGCAACCCAGGTGACGGGACGGTTCCAGAGGCGCCGAGACAGCGATCCACCTTGATCGCTGTCATCGACTACCTGCGGATCGTCGCTTGGTTCATCGTTGGACGGACGTCGCGAAAATCTACTCACTCAGTACTTTCCCACGGACCTGTCCGGGCCTAAGGGACAGGCCTGGAGCACAGACGAGACTGGCGTGCCTCTTAACAGCCCCGGCTCACGGACGCTGACAGCGTTCCGTAAGGACCAATGGCCACGGTGAGACCGAATACGCAAGCCTCGAAGTTGAGGTTGGCGGTCCAGCCGAAGAATGGCTGGAGGAATCCGGGCACCAACACCAAGGGCTTGAACTCGAAGAAGGTGCTCTTTGCTGGGGCATCGGGCCGCGGCGGGCCGAACCAGATCCAACCCGCCTGCTCAGCGAAGGTGACCGAACTGATCACCGGCGCGGCAGCGAGATTGTTGATCTCTGTCATCGCCGGCGCGGTGGGCGCCGGGGCAGCGATATCGGCCTGAGCGATGACCGCGGGGGTCAATGCCGCAGCAGTCGCGAGAGCGGCAGCCGCGGTACCCACTTGGAGCTTGGTACCAACTCCAGAAATCTTTTCGCTGACAGTTGACATGTCCCCCCCTGAAAGATTTGGGATTAGTGGTCAAAGCATTGCACGCAGGTGCAATGCTGTCAACAGAATCGGCAATTTTTCGCGCACGTTGCTGGCGGGCCGGATACCACTTGGATTCAGGACGGTCAGCCCATGGGCCGAAGGGCGCCGACGAAGCGGCTCGCGAGTGCCGCGTCGGGGGGCCTGAGGCGGCCGGGCAGGTGCGCCACCGGTGTCTGGCTCGTCGAAATCCGTTGCGGAGGAATCGAAAGAGCGTTCACATACGACTTCCATCGAACAACTCTCTACCGGTGACAGAGTTGCCACGAAACGCACATCCCCTGCGTTTCAGCTAGGAGGCATCGGGTCGGTAGGTGAGTTTCCTTGCCTCCGATCGCCGGCCCTGGCCCTTCATCAGGGTTGCCTAGCCTGCAATTCACCTAGCTGCGATCTGGACGATGATCCGCATTCTTCTTCCACTAGGGGACGCGGCAAGCAACTAGGAGACGCGGCAAGGCTTGGGTGCGTGGCGACTTTCCGCAGCGTCGCCCCATCTCAGCGAGCTGAGTCGAATCGCCACACTGACGTCCGGTGCACGCAGCGGGTTCCGCAAATAGTTTGCTGCGCGCCGCCATCAACGCTCTTAGCGAACTCCAGACTGGCCATCGGCCTACTGCTGGACGTCGCTCGCAGGCGCTGTCGCGCGATGCATTGCACCGCGAGCGAGTATCGGCGGGCGATGTGGACGGCCAACCTCTGCACGCGAGCCCGATTGTGATGTGTTTGCGATTGCACTCGCTCGCTCCGGGTACCGACGTCCGATACATTGGAGATCACGAAATGGCGCGACGCTGAGGTCGTCGCCAATGAGCCCTGTTCGGGGGCGATCCCTCGTATCGTGGTATGTCTTTGGGGGCACTTGATGTCGACGCAGTCAGCCGACTGGATTGCAGCGGCGAGGGTACTGCGGCGCAGCGGCTTCGGCGCGCGGGGGCATGAGGTCGATGCCCTACTCGCCATCGGCGAGCCCACGTCGTACGTGGACGAACTGCTGGGCGGCGATTTCGACAATGATGCTGGCGTTGCCGCCACCCCGATGCCCGCCTTTTCCGACGCGGTGCGGCCGCCCAAGCGAAAGAAGAAGGCCGTTCGGGCGTATGAGGAGAAATCGTCCGATCAGAGGGATCAACTCGTCGCCTGGTGGTTGCAGCGAATGGTCGCGGCCGAACGCCCTGCCAGGGAGAAACTCACACTGTTATGGCACAACCATTTCGCAACATCAGCCTCCAAAGTCCGGTCCGCGAGCTTGATGGCCAGCCAGAACACGTTGTTCCGCGATTTGTGTCTCGGCGATTTCAGGTCGCTGGCGTACGCAGCCTTGGTCGATCCGGCCATGATCATCTGGCTCGATGCCAAACGGAACGTCGCCGGGTCGCCCAACGAGAACCTGGCCCGCGAGTTCATGGAACTCTTTGCGTTGGGAATCGGAAACGGGTACACGGAATCCGACGTCCGGGAAGCGTCGAGAGCCCTCACGGGCTGGACCATCAGTGACGGTCAAGCCAAGTTCGATGCTGACCGTCATGACGCGTCAAAAAAGACCATCCTGGGCCAGACCGGAAATTTCGGCTGCGAAGAATTCTGCGACATCGTGCTTTCGCATCCGAATTCACCGCGATTCGTCGCCAGTCGCCTATGGCTTCAGCTCGCTTCTGACAGTCCCCCAAACGCCCAGACGCTCGACCGCCTGGAACGCAAGTACGGGCACGACCGCGACTTGCGCGCCCTCACCACCGCGATTCTCACCGATCCGGCATTCCTCGCCGCTCGGGGCTCAATCGTGTCCGGCCCCATTGAGTGGGTTGTGGGAGTGCTCAGGTCGTTGAATATCGATATGGACGACGAGGTGAGCGAGAGGGTTATCAATTCGTTGAAATCGCTGGACCAACGACCCTTCTATCCTCCGAATGTCAGTGGCTGGCCCAGCGGGTGGGCGTGGCTGTCCAACGCGGCCGCAGGAAAGCGCCTGCGTTTGGCCGATAAGCTGGCCGACTTCGGCGACATCAGCCTCGTCTCCGAGACTATCCGTGAAGATCGCCTCGACGCCGTCGGCTATCTCATCGGAGTCGGCGATTGGTCCGACCGCACCGCTGAAGCGCTCAAGCCACTGACCGGTAACCCGAAAATGCTGGTCGCGGCCGCCGTCAACGCGCCCGAGTACCTCACCACGTAGGGGCCATACACGATGCCGGATTTCAGCCGAAGGAAGTTCCTCACCACCTGTGCCGGAGCCAGCGCACTTGCCGCCACGGCCGCATCCATGCCGGTCGTGAGCTGGAACGAGATCATGCTTGCCGCGGACGACCATCCGCTGGGAGCAAACGAAAAGATTCTGGTATTGGTCACCCTCTACGGCGGCAACGACGGACTCAACACCGTCGTCCCGTACCAAGACTCGAATTATTTCGCAGCTCGGCCCGAACTTGCCTACGCTCCGGAGGACGTTCTCCGCCTCGACAGCGACCACGGTTTGAACCCGGGCCTGGCCGGAATGGCGAAAATGTTCGACGACGGGTCACTGGCAATCGTCCGCGGCGTCGGCTATCCAAATTCGAGCCGCAGTCATTTTCAGTCGATGGATATCTGGCAGTCGGCATCACTCGACAACTCCGTCACCTCCGGCTGGATCGGCCGGTGGCTGGACGCGCGAGGCGGAGACTCGATGCGGGCACTGCACATGGGTCCGGTGCTGCCCCCGGCGCTGGTCGGCGAAAGCAGCACAGCCGCCGCCTTCGTCGGCGATCGGGTGCTCTCCGACGGTTCCGTCGACCTGCTCGGCGCATTGTCCGAACCCGATTCGGACGACAGCCCGGCGATGACGATGGTTCGTGACTCGTACCGCAATGCTGTGCACGTGAACGACAAGCTCGCGCCGATGTCCTCTGAAAGCGGAGCATCCGAGGTGGAGTTCGACTACACGAATCTCACGTCACAGCTCGACGTCGTGGCGGCGTGTATTGAAGCAGGACTGTCCACCCAGGTTTATAGTGTTGCGCTCGGTGGATTCGACACACACGCCGACGAGCAGGGCACTCAGCAGAGCCTGCTTAGGGAGCTGGACAAAGCCCTGACGCGGTTCAGGTCGAAACTGGCGAAGCACGGGAACGCGAAGAACATCGTCATCATGGCGTACTCCGAATTCGGCCGACGCGTAGAAGCCAACGCGTCTGACGGGACCGACCACGGAACAGCCGGCCCCGTCTTCGTCCTCGGCGACCGGGTGAAGGGCGGCTTCTACGGCGACGATCCCAGCCTCACCGATCTCAAGGACGACGACTTGAAGGTCACCACCGACTTCCGTGACGTCTACAACGAGATCTTGGCGCGCGGCCTGAGGACCGACCCGGAACCCGTGCTCGGCAAGAAGCGCAAAGAGATCGGGTTCCTGAAATCCTGATGCCGGCGCCGGTGGTGGTCCCTCCCCTTTTCCGCCCTTATTAAGGGACTAGTAAGGGTCGATCGCAGCGACCTGAACCCCCGCCGATACCATCACTTCATGACCAGCGTCAGTGAGCCCGCCGCCGAGCATGAGATCGACATCCACACCACCGCCGGGAAGCTGGCTGATCTGCGCAAGCGCGCCGAGGAAGCCCTGTATCCGGTGGGTGAGACCGCGGTGGAGAAGGTGCATGCCAAGGGCAAGCTGACCGCCCGCGAACGCATCCTCGCGCTACTCGACGAGGAGTCCTTCGTCGAACTCGACGCGCTGGCCAAGCACCGCTCCACCAACTTCGGCCTGGAGAAGAACCGCCCCACCGGCGACGGGGTGGTCACCGGCTACGGCACCATCGACGGCCGCGACGTGTGCGTGTTTAGCCAGGACGCCACCGTGTTCGGCGGCTCACTGGGCGAGGTCTACGGCGAGAAGATCGTCAAGGTCCAGGAACTGGCCATCAAGACCGGCCGCCCCCTGATCGGCATCAACGACGGCGCCGGCGCCCGCATCCAGGAGGGCGTGGTCTCCCTCGGGCTCTACAGCCGCATCTTCCACAACAACATCAAGGCTTCCGGGGTCATCCCGCAGATCTCGCTGATCATGGGCGCCGCGGCCGGCGGGCACGTCTACTCCCCCGCGCTGACCGACTTCGTGGTCATGGTCGATCAGACCAGCCAGATGTTCATCACCGGTCCCGACGTCATCAAGACCGTCACCGGCGAGGACGTCACCATGGAAGAGCTCGGCGGCGCCCAGACCCACATGGCAAAATCCGGCACCGTGCACTACGTGGCCTCCGGCGAGCAGGACGCCCTGGAATGGGTGCGCGACCTGTTGAGCTACCTGCCGCCCAACAACTACGCCGAGCCGCCGCGCTATCCGGCCCCGCACCCCGGCCCGATCGAGGAGAACCTGACCGACGAGGACCTCGAACTCGACACGCTGATCCCGGACTCGCCGAACCAGCCCTACGACATGCACGAGGTCATCACCCGCATCCTCGACGACGACGAGTTCCTCGAGATCCAGGCCGGCTACGCGGGCAACATCGTCGTCGGCTACGGGCGCATCGACGGGCGCCCGGTCGGCATCGTGGCCAACCAGCCCACCCAGTTCGCCGGCTGCCTGGACATCGACGCCTCCGAGAAGGCCGCCCGCTTCGTGCGCACCTGCGACTGCTTCAACATCCCGATCGTCATGCTCGTCGACGTCCCGGGCTTTCTGCCGGGCACCGACCAGGAGTTCAACGGCATCATCCGCCGCGGCGCCAAACTGCTCTACGCCTACGGCGAGGCCACCGTCGCCAAGATCACCGTCATCACCCGCAAGGCCTACGGCGGCGCGTACTGCGTGATGGGCTCCAAGGACATGGGCTGCGATGTCAACGTCGCCTGGCCGACGGCCCAGATCGCGGTCATGGGCGCCTCCGGCGCGGTGGGCTTCGTCTACCGCAAGCAACTCAAGGACGCCGCCGAAAAGGGCGACGACGTCGACGCGCTACGCCTGCAACTACAGCAGGAATACGAAGACACCTTGGTCAACCCCTACATGGCCGCCGAGCGCGGCTACGTCGACGCGGTCATCCCGCCCTCGCACACCCGCGGCTACATCGGCACCGCGCTGCGCCTGCTCGAGCGCAAGATCACCCAGACCCCACCCAAGAAGCACGGCAACATCCCGCTCTGAGCCGACCTCCACACCCCAGGACCTGACTGCCAGACAAGGATGTGACGCCATGAGCCAGGACACCGACATCGCCGAGGTCTCCGACCCGCGCGACATGACCATCGACAACCCACCCCCACCGGAGCCGCACTTCCAGATCCTCAAAGGCCACCCCAGCCTCGAAGAGATCGCCGCCCTGGCCACCATCCTGGCCAGCGCAGGCAACGGCACCACCGAACCCGGCCCCCAGGAACTCAACCCCTGGGGCCACCCCGTCGACAAACTGCGCTACTCCGTATTCAGCTGGCAACGCGTCACCCTGCTCGAACGCACCCACATGCGCCGCTGAGCGGCAGCGACCGCCCGTGACCCAGTTCGTACTCGGCTCAGCCTCCACCGGCCGACTCCGGGTGCTCCGCCAGGCAGGCATCGAACCCCTGGTGGTGGTCTCCGAAGTCGACGAGGACGCCCTGATCGCCTCGCTGGACGACAACACAGCGCCGGAAGCAGTTGTGGCCAAGCTGGCCAACGCCAAGGCCCTTGCCGTCGCCGCGCAGCTGCCCGTCCAGGTGGCCGCGGACTGCGTTGTGCTCAGCTGTGATTCGATGCTGTTTCACCACGGCACCCTCCAGGGCAAGCCCGGCTCCACCGAGGCGGCCCGCCGGCAATGGGCCTCGATGGCCGGGTCGACCGCCCACCTGCTCACCGGGCACGCCCTGCTTCGCATCACCGACAACGTCATCACCCACACCGACAGCGAAACCCGCAGCACCACAGTGCACTTCGGGTCACCGACCGACGAGGAACTACAGGCCTACCTCGCCAGCGGCGAGCCCGTACACGTCGCCGGCGCGTTCACCCTCGACGGGCTGGGCGGCTGGTTCATCGACCGCATCGACGGCGACCCGTCCAACGTCATCGGATTGAGCCTGCCCCTGGTCCGCCACATGCTGCGCCGCGCAGGGGTGCCGCCATCAGACCTCTGGCGCGGCTGATCTAGGCGGCGCGGACGGCGGGAACGGACTGGCCCGGCGTACCCAAACGTTCGTACGCCTGCGCATACGCCTCCTGAAGGTCCGCCGCCAGCCGCTCGAAGGAGTTCTCCGCCGCCAGCACCCTGGTCTGCTCCCGGACAGATTCACGAAAGCCGTTGTCCCCGAAGAACCTCTCGATTCGCGCGGCCACCAGCTCAGGAGAGTCCCCGGCCACGTAGTAGCCGAGCGAGCTCATGCTGGGGATCGTGCGGGCCATCACCGGGCACCCGGCTGCCGCCGCTTCCAGCGTCGCCAGCGGACCGCCCTCCCAGGCGGCGGTGTGAACGTAGAGGCTGGCCGCGGCGAGTAGCTGCTGTGAGCGCTGATGAGACACCCAGCCGGTTATCTGCACCCCGGCTTCTTCCAGGGCTCGGCGGCCGTAGTCTCCCTCACCGATCCACTGGTAGCGAAACCGGCCGGGTCCCAACGTCGCACAGACACGAGCGAAGAACTCGGGATCCTTCTGCGCGCAGATCCGGCCCAGCATGACGATGGTGGGCGGTTCGGTGTCGGCCGCAGGACTGACGGTGCCGGGGCGGGCTGGGGCAGCGTTGCGCACTTCGACGCCGGGCATCGAGCGGTTCAGCCGGCGGCCCAGTTCCATCTCGTACGGACTCACGCCGACCAGGAGCTGATCGCGGCGAGCCAACGCCCACTCCACCGACCGGTACGCGATCCGGCGAAGCCGGGAGTGGTTGGTCTCCATCGCGTAGCAATGCGGCGAATACGCGATCCGGGTGCCCCGTGGCAAAACCGCCCGGATCAGGCCGGCGTAGCTGGAGTGCAGATGCACCACGTCGTAGCCGCCCTCAGCGGCGAGCCGGCTGGCGCTTGCCAAGAAGCCGAACAGCCCGCCGGCGTACTGTTCGAAACGGGCCGACCTGGGGATGTCGACCGTCTCGTGCCCCTGACGCACCCGGACGAAGATGGTGTGCTCGTGCTGCGGCGTTGCCGACACGAAGTTTACGATCGCAGTGCGCAGCCCGCCCCCGAAGGCCTCGGAGATGTGCAAGATTCGCATCCGTTCGGTCCTCGATTCCTAGCAGTAGTACGCGTGGACCCCCCGACGTAGCAAATTCCATGCAAACGGTAGCAGGAATATTGAGCAGGCACACCTTCGCCTCCCATGTGTCCTGGCACACAAATTGGCGTCGGCGTGGATATTCGCCGCAAACCTTCATACCCGGGCGGAGGCGAGGGCAACCACGCTTTCCCCAGTCGCCTCGGAGCCCTAACATCGTCGTAACAGCCACTCCGAACCGGGAGCCCGGCCCGGCACACCAGCGGAACGGCATCGTGCGCGCCCGCCATGGTTCGACAGGCCCGTCAACCCGGCGCGGCGGGCGAGTGTTTCCTGGAGGAACCAGACCGACGGCGGGCGGGCTGCGCCTGCCGCCGGGCACTGCGACAATGCTGATGCCCGGGCCACCGCGACGGTGGCAAAGGCTATCGAGGAGAGACGATGACCCGTAGCAACGGGACGCAGACAGTCGCCGGCGAATACCGGCGCCCGCCCAAGCGAACGTCCGACGACATTCCCACCGACGCCCGGGAACAGATCGGGGAGCGGATCTACAACCTGCTCATCACCTACGTGCCGTCGCACTGGTTTCGGCAGACCTGGTTGCGCCTGTTCGGCGCGAAGATCGGCAAGCGAACGTCGATCATGATGCGCACGCGCGTGCACGGCATCAAGCAGCTGACCATCGGGGACAACTGTTCGATCGGTTTCCGCTGTCTGCTCGACGCACGGGGCGAACTCAGCATCGACGACTGTGTCGTGCTGGCCAGTGACGTCCAGATCATCACCGGACACCACGTGGTCGACTCGGACGACTTCAGAATCATCATGTCGCCGGTCCACATCGCCCACCACGTCTGGGTTGCGAGCCGTTCGACGGTCCTGGCCGGAGTGGACATCGGCCCGGGCGCCGTGGTGGGAGCCTGCTCGATGGTGCGTGAAGACGTCGAACCCATGGCGGTCGTCGCCGGTGTGCCGACCAGGCGGGTCGGCACGCGCAAGTCAAAGCTGCAGTATTCGCCGGATTTCCGGCCGCTGCTGTACTGACCTGCTATCGGGCGCCACAGGTGTTCGGTGCGGGCATGTCCTGAAATCGTTCGCCCATCCACTCCAGGTACGCGTTGCCGTCGATGTCCCCGTGGCCCCGGTCTTCCTGGAAGATCGCCTCGATGGTGTCACCCAGTTCGCACGCCCGGTCGATGGCCGCGGCCGTCCACTCGGGGTTGATGTAGGTGTCCTGGCCTCCGTAGAAGATCTGCATCGGCGCGGCGGCGGGTTGCTGCGGAAGTGCCATCCGCTGCAGGATTTCGGCCAGCCGCTGTTCGGCTTGCCGGGTGGCGGGCCTGAGGTCGTCGGCGGACACCTCGGCGAGAATCTCGGCGCGTTCCTCGGCCTCCGGCCCGGTGCAGGCGCTCAACACCTCCCAGTTCTCCTTGACGATGCCGCGCCGGTAGTCGTCGATGTCGAAGTCGGGATCCGCACGCTCCAACCCCATCAACACCCAGATGTAGGCGGCCTGCTGGTCCCTGGTCAGCGTCCCGTCAGCCGCTGCCGCGGCGTACCCCGAGATGTCCGCAACGGGAACCAGACTCACCGATCCGACCAACCTCAGGTCCGTCGCATAGGTACTGGCCTGCTCATTGGCCGCCCACGCGGCACCACCGCCCTGGGAACCCCCGAACACCGCCCACGTATCGGAGATGCCCTCGAACACCGCGCGCAACGCCCGCACCGAGTCGATCACATTGAGCCCTGCGGTCTTGGAGTCGAGATACGGGTGCACCCCCGGATGCCCGAGCCCCTGATAATCGGCCGCAGCCACGGCGAATCCGAGATCGAGGTACTTGGAGATCAGCTCCGCGGCACCGAACAGATCAGGCGACAGCGAAGGGCCGCAGTCGGGATTGATGCCGCTCGTGCCGTGCGCGAACGCGATCACCGGCCAGCCACCCGCCGGCGGCTTGCCCACCGGCGCGAAGACCGCCCCGCTCACCTCGGTGGGAAGGCCGTCGACACCCGAGGTCGACCGGTACACGACACGAGCTGCCCTGGCTCCCGACGTGCGAATGCTGCGATCGAGGTTCGGCATGCTCTTCGCCTCGATGACCGAACCGGGCCCTGTTCCGGACAGATCGGCGGAAGCGACATCGGTCGGCGGGACATGTTCGACCTCACCCGACAGGTCGGCGCATCCCGCGGCGAACAGGGCGACCATGACGACGGCGACCAGAGCGCGTCTGGTCATCCCCCGCCACCGGCCGGGGGCGGGAGGCCGGCAGAATCGAGCCTCCGGCAGTCGGTCAGACATGACGACGCCAGGGTAGCGGCGGTTTTCGGACACCGGCCGACAGCCACTGCTGAGATCCGATTTGCTTACCTCCCATGAACGTGAGTCCTCGTTGCCGAACACACTGGTCACTCCCCCACAGCGCTAGGTGTCCGAGCAGGTGTCCGGTGCCGGCAGCCCCTCCATCCGGGCCATCAGCCAACCGGCGAAGTCGTCGACATCGAGGTCCAGGTGCCCCTTTTCGGGCTGCAGGACCGTCGCCACCTTCGTTCCCATCGCGCATGCCCGGGCAATGGCCTCTCGGGTCCACTCGGGGTTCACATAGGTGTCGGAACCCCCGTAGATCACCAGCATGGGGGCCGCGCCGGGCTGCTGCGGCAACGCCATCTCCCCGAAGATCTCAGCGAGGCGCTCCGTGCTGGCCGGCGACGACGGGACCAGATCCTGCGGCTGCAGTTCGAACAGGGTGAGAACCCGCTCTCGGGACGCGTCGCGCGAACAGCCACGCAGTACGTCCCACTTCTGCTCGGCGACCCCGTGCCGGTATTCGTCGATGGGAAAACCCGGCCGGGTGTCCTCGACGCCCATCAACATCCAGATATAGACGCCCATCTGGTCCCGGGTCAGCGTCTGGGTGGCCGCGGCATAGGCCATACCGGTCATGTCCACCATCGGGCCGAGTACCACGGCACCCACCAGATCGAGGTCGTCCCCGTAGGTCGATGCCTGCTCATTGACCGCCCAGGACGCCCCACCGCCCTGCGAGCCTCCCATCACCGCCCACCTCGTCGACACGTTCTTCGACACCTTGCGCAGCGCACGCACCGAATCGATCACGTTCATCGCCGCGGTCTTGGCGTCCAGGTAGGGATGCGCACCGGGAGCTCCGAGCCCCTGGTAGTCGGCCACCGTCACCGCATAACCCAACTGCAGGTAGCCGGCGACCAGTCCGATCGAGCCGAGCAGATCCGGAGACAGAGACGGCGCGCACTCCTCACTGATGCCCGTCGTGCCGTGCGCCAGCGCGATGACCGGCCAACCGCCGACCGGAGGCTTGCCGGCAGGAACGAACAGCGATCCGGACACCTCCGTGGGTGTTCCGTCGACTCCGGACGTCGACCGGTAGCGCGCCTTCACCGCGGTGGCGCCCAGCCTCTTGACGGACTCGTCGACATCCCGGAACGGCCTGGTCTCCACCAGCGACCCGGGACCCTCGGGGTCCGGCTTCGGGGTTGCGAGCTGGTCATCGACGTCGGCATGGATCTGGGTTCCGGGAAGTTGCGCACAGCCGGCGCCCGCGAGCACCGACAGGATGGTCATGCCGGCCGCCAACACGGTCGACACCCGACTTCCCCTGCCCCACAGACGCATCTACTCGAAACCCTCCATCAGGAGCCACCCGGCTGCGCCGGGGGCGTCTCGCACCGATTGATCGGCGCCTGACCGTCGAATCGTTCGCGAATCCAGGGGAAGGCCATGGACGCGTCGATGGTGTCATGGCCGGCACCGGCCCGCAGCACCCACTGGATCGTGTCGCCCATCGCGCACCCCTCCCGGATGGCCCGCTCGACCCAGGGCTGGTCCACCAGCTGGTCGACCGAACCGTAGAGCACCAGCATCGGCGCGGCCATCCGCTGCCGGGGCACAGCCAGCCCCTCGAGCAGTGCGGTCATCTCCCGTGCCGCGGCCGCGTCCGCCGGCTTCAGGTCGGCGGGGTCCGCGGACTCCAGAATGTCGATGGCGTCCTGCACACCTGGGCCGTTGCAGACCATCAGCACGTCGCGGTTCGCGTAGAACGGGCCACGCATGAATCGCTGGAGATCGAGGTCAGGATGGGTCGTGCGCTTCAACCCCATGATCGCCAGAAAATACAGATGCTGTTGATCGCGGGTGAGGGTGCCTGCGGACGCTTTGGCGGGCAGATCTGAGACGTCGACGACCGGAACCCAGGACGCGGCTCCGACCAGCTCGAGGTCCGTTCCGTAGGTCGAGGCCTGTTCGTTGGCCGCCCACGTCGCCAAACCACCCAGCGAGCCACCGAAGGCGGCCCACCGCCTACCGATGTCGGGCCGTATCTTGCGGGCCGCGCGGACGGCGTCGATCACGTTGCGCCCCAGCGCCGCCGAATTGAGAAAGGCGTGCGGGCCGACGCCGCCGAGGCCTTCGTAGTCCGACGCCACCACGACGTACCCGTGCAGCAGCAGCACCGATATCGGCAGCCACTGACTGAGGAGGTCGTCGTACAACGACGGTCCGCAGTCCTTGTCGATTCCGGTGTTGCCGTGGTTGAAGGCGATGACCTCCCACCCCCGATCGGGCGGGTCACCCCCGGGAACGAGGACGACGCCGGTGACTTCGACCGGCTTGTCATCGATCGCGGAGGTCGACAGGTACCGGATACGCCAGGCGGCGGCGCCGCTGACCGTGATACGCGGGTCGATCAGGTCGAAGCTGTCGAGTTCGAGCAGCGCTCCAGGCTCCATACCGCCCAGCCGCGGGTAACCTTCGGCGGTTGCGGGGGGTGGAGCAGGCCGCGGCGGCTTCTGGGTCGTCACCGTCACCGGCCGATGGGGGGTCGCCGGCGGTGGCGACATGCATCCCGTCGCCACGACCGCCAGCCCGACCGCCACCACGAGCAGTCGGCGCACAGCTGTTCGGCTAGCCGCCATCTGCCTTTACCCCGGTCACGATGACCCCGGAAATCTGCGATCTGGCCGCCCGGGCTCTACTGCTCGCCGCGGCGATCTGTTTGGCACTCGTCTTGTTCTGACGGCTCACCAGCAGGATGCCGTCTGCATGGCTGGCCAGCACGATCCCGTCGCTGTACGACAGCAGCGGCCGCACATCGATGATGACGAGATCGTGTTCGTTGGCCAGAACCTTGATCACCTTGGCGAGCGACTCGGCCGCGAGCAGCTTGCTGGGCGACTCGGTCCCGGCGCCCGCGGGGAGCACCGAGAACCCGTCCACCTCGGTCCTCACGACGAGTTCACCGGGTTGGGCTGCGCCGTCGAGAACCTCGTGCAGCCCGCGGCTCTCGTCGAGGCCCAGTCGTTTCGACGCCGAGCGGCTTTCCAGGTCGGCGTCGATGAGCACCACCGAGCGTCCGGTCTCGGCGATGGCTGCGCCGAGACCCAGGCTGGCGGTCGTCGCACCGGCACCGGGAGTCGGCCCGGCCACCACGAGTGCGCCCGTCTCACTCTCGCCGCCGCCGGCGAGCACGTTGGTGCGCGCAACGCGGAACGCCTCTGCGGTGGCGGGTTGGGCTGCGGTGAAGGGCATTCCGGCAGCCTCGCCTCCGGATCCGCCGCCACCGGGGATCGCGCCGATCAGATCGGCGCCGGCCGCGGCAGCCGCGCCCTCCGGGGAGCGCAGCGAGTCGTCCAGCTTGTCCCGCACGACGGCGGCCACCAGCCCGAAGAACAGCCCGGCCAGACCGCCGACCAGAAGGTTTCGGGTCCAGTTGGGCACGGCGGCCACCGTGGGGAGCTGAGCCTCGTGAACGAATGCGGCTGTGGCGGCAGGAGATCCACCGCGCACCGAGGTCTCGAGCTCCTCGACCAGCTGGGTGGTCTGCAGCGCCACCGCATTGGTGAGGTCGGTGGCCAGCTCGGGATCCGCATCGCTGACCGAAATGTTCAGCAGCACGGTGTCGGGGACGGGTTCAGCAACCACTTCGGCCATGAGCTCATCCGCGGCCATGTCGATCTGCAACTGGTCAATCGCCCGCTGGGCAACCTGCTCCCCCGCAGCCAGCTTGGCGTAGGAAACCACGCGTTGTTCGCCGAACAGGTTGCCCTGATACGCTTCGACCACGGAAGCGCCGCCGGTGGTGGTGACGAAGAGTTGCGCAGTGGCAACGAACTGCGGCTGAGTGAAGGCGGACAGCCCCGCCGCACACCCGATGCCCAGGAGAAAAATAGCAACCACGGTCGCCCACCTTCGCCGCCAGGCCGACAAGTAACCGAGGATGTCCAAGAGTTCCCCCTAGATCCGAGATTCGACTGCCCGGCCAAACCATAGCCGGGTTTGCGCGACACCGAAACTCACGCAGCGCGCAAAGTAACGATCACAGCTAGAGTGGCGATGAACAGAGCATGTGACCTCCAACTGCTGTTTTTGGCAACGTGGCTGAGCAGCTCTGAGTTGTAGCCAAACAACCCCCGGTGCGACACTGTCGCCGCAGCTCGCGGGACGGCGGGCTCGAGCCATGAGAGGAAAGCTGTGCCGAACGCACTCATTACCGGAGTGACAGGGCAAGACGGTCCATACCTGGCCGAACTTCTCCACAAGAACGGCTACCGAGTATTCGGACTGGTCAGGGGTGCGGACGACCCCAAGGCCGTCGTACTCGCCCGGGCATGCCCGTTCATCGAGATGGTCAGCGGCAATCTGCTGGACATTTCGAGCCTCGCGAACGCAGTCGCCCATGCGCAGCCTGACGAGGTCTACAACCTCGGTGCCGTGTCATTCGTCGCCCACTCGTGGGAGAACGCTCGGCTGACTACTGATGTCACCGGAGGCGGCGTGCTGAACATGCTCGAGGCGGTCCGCCACTACCAGGACGATTCCGGCCAACAGGTGCGCTTCTACCAGGCCTCCAGTTCCGAGATGTTCGGCAAGGTACAGGAGGTGCCGCAGCGCGAAAGCACATTGCTGTGGCCCCGGTCACCATATGGGGTGGCGAAGGTGTTCGCCCACTATATGACGATCAATTACCGCGAGTCATACGGCATGCATGCCAGTTCCGGCATCCTGTTCAATCACGAGTCACCCCGGCGTGGTCCGGAGTTCGTGACTCGGAAGATCACGCAAGCCGTGGCACGGATCAGCCTCGGCTTGCAGGACAAGGTTGCGCTGGGAAACCTTGATGCCAAACGCGACTGGGGCTTCGCCGGGGACTACGTCCGGGCGATGTGGTTGATGCTGCAGCAGGACGAGGCTGACGACTACGTGATCTCCACCGGAGAAACACATTCGATCCGTGACTTTCTCGATATTGCATTCGCCGAGGTCGGAATCGAGGAATGGGAACCTTTCGTAGAGGTCGACCAGCGATTCATGCGCCCAGCGGAAGTCGACCAGGTCATGGGGGATTCGTCCAAGGCGAAGGACCGGCTGGGATGGAAACCCACAGTGGCGTTCCCCGAGTTGGTGCAGATGATGGTTCGCGCCGACCTTGAAGACCAATCGAAACGAGCATCGGGTCGTTGACCATCTGACGGTCCCTCGCGGTGGGAGGCTCCACCACACCGCGAACCCCGTCTCGCGGCGGTCGCGACCAGGAAGGACCACGATGACCGGCGGCTATCGGACCACCCGAAAAGAGCAGTTCGGGGAAAGACTGTTCAACTATCTGATCACCCATGTTCCCTCGCACGCCATCAGGCAGGCCTTCCTGCGCTTCTTCGGGGTCACGATCGGCAGGGACACCTCGATCATGATGGGCACCAACATCTTCGGCCTGTCCCGCCTGTCGATCGGCAACAACTGTTCGATCGGGTTCGACGTCCTGCTCGACGCGCGCGGCGGGCTGACCATCGACGACGACGTCGTGCTGGCCTCCGACGTCCAGATCATCACCGGCAAGCACCTCATCGACAGCGACGACTTCGGCATCGACCTACGATCGGTGCACATCAAGCACCACGCCTGGGTGGCGAGCCGGGCGACGGTGTTGCAGGACGTCACGATCGGTGTCGGCGGGGTCGTCGGCGCCTGCTCTATGGTCAGCGCAGACGTGGACGACATGTCGGTGGTGGCCGGAATACCGGCCAAGCCGAGGACCGAACGCGACTCCGCGCTGACCTATCACCCGAAGTTCCGGCCGCTGTTGTACTGATGAGGGGCCACCGATGACCAGCAACACGATGGGCACGAACGGGGACCGCGGGAACACACCCGATGCCCCGGCATTGAGCGATACCCGGTTGATCTTCGTGTCCCCCGCCCCCGGTCGCAGCGGGGTGGGCGACTACGCGCAGGACTTCGTCGACGAGGTACGACCGCACTTCGCCGAGGTGACCGAATACTGGATCGCCTCCGACGGTGACGAGACGCTCGCCGGTGTGATCCGCGACGTGCGCCGAATCCGTAAGTTGGCCAAGGAGAAGGCCGCCGAGGGCCCCACCATCGTGCATTTCGAACAGAGTGCCGGATCGCTGGCGCCGTTCTGGGGTTCGATCCTGCCGCGGTCCATCCCGGTGACAGCCACCGTGCATGACGCCCCGCAACCGGTGTGGTGGCCGTTCAAGACGCGCCTGCTGACACGCCATCGGCTCCTGCACCACGGCGCGCACTATCCGCTGCGTCCCGCGGTCAATGCGCTGCAGCGCCGCGTCTCCGACGGCCGAATCGTGTTCACCCTCACCTCCATCGGGGCCCGCAACTACCAGCTCCGCCAGCCCGGCTCCGATGCCCGGGCCTCCAGAATCTTCGTCCCGCCACGGCCACCGATCCGCCCGTTGACCGAGCGACCGATGGCGGTCGGCATGTTCGGCCACGTCTACAAGGGCAAGGGTTTCGATCTCGTCGGCCGCCTGCGGGAACTGCTCGACGACGACATCGAGATCGTGCTGGCGGGACGCGGCACGGCCGCCCTGCCGTCGACTGCCGGCGTGCGTGTGCTGGGCGAGGTCAACGGCCCCGACGAGGACGCGTTCTTCGAGTCGATCCGCTTCCTCGTCGTCCCGTATTCGAAGGACAACCGGTACGGCAAGGCGTACGCGGCTTCCAGCGCCGTCACGCGCTCGTTCGCCTACGGCACCCCGATCATCTGCATCCTCGACGGCTCGCTGACCGAGACCGCGGCCGAGGGTGGGGCGCTCAGCGTCGACGGCGGCATCGACGCGATCGCCCACAAGGCCAACCTGGCGATTCGCGACGACGAGACCCTGCGCAAGCTCGCCGAGGAGGTGGCTCACCTTCAGCGGGAGCGGACGCTGGCCCACTGCGTGGCACCGTTCGTCGAGGCGTGGGGTGAGATCACCCGATGCCGAACCTGAGGTCCGGGCTCGCCGAGAGCCGCGCGTTCCGCGCCGCGCTGGCCTCGTTCTGGAACTACAGCAGCCGGGTGGTCGGGCTCGGCTGGACCGCGCTGCTGATCGGCAAACTCGGCATCGCCGAGTACGGCCAGTACGCGATCGCGGTGGCCGCCGCGGCCATCATCAACGCCGCCATCGACAATGCCTTCTACGTGCGGTCGCTTCGCGTCGACGAGGACCGCTACGAACGCGAGCGGTCGGCCCGGGTGCTGTTCGGCGTCGTCGTCGCCGCGGTGGGCGTGCTGTGCTTTCTGCAGTGGTACATCGTCGGCTTCGCCATCATCGTGGCCGCCGGCGAGCTGCTTTTCAACACGTTCAAGAGCCAGTACCTGCGGGTGAGCCGCCCCGACACGGCCATGCGCTTCGACGCGGCCAGGCAACTGACCAGCATCGGCCTGGGTGCCGCCGCAATCGTGTTCGCCGGGGCCGGGCTGCACGCGGCGTCCTGGCTCTACGTGTCCCCCTACCTCGTCATCCTGCTGGTCTGTCTGCGCTATGTGCCCCGAGCGGCACCCGCCGCTCCCGGTGGGCCGCGCGAGTTCGTCCTGCTGTCCGCCGAGGCGTTCGCCGCCGCGATCTATTCCCAGGGCGACCTGCTGGTGCTCGGCGCGATCGCCGGCGAGCGGGTGGCGGGCTTCTACTCGGTGGCGCTGGTCACCGGCCTCGCCATCTCGATGATCGGGCAGAACTTCGCCAACACCTACATCGATGCGCTGCGCGCGGCCAAGGGACATCTGAGCTCGGGCCCGCCGGCGAAGCACCTCGTCCGGGTCGCCCTGCTCACCGGTGGGGCGATGGCCACGATCGGTGTCGGCGTGCTGATCTGGGGTCAGGCCGACGAGGTCGGGTTCATCATGCTGACGCTGTCGGCGTGGGTCTTCGCGCGGTCGATCAACCACGCCTTCATCGTCATCCTGTTCCTTCAGCGCCGGGATGCGCTGCGGGTCCGATCCACCGCCGCGGCGGCCGTGGTCAAGATCGCACTGCTGTTCCCCGCCATCCATTTCCTGGGCGCCTACGGCGCCGCGGTCGTCTGTGTGGTGTGTGAGCTGACATTGCTCGCCTGGTACCGACACGTCATCTACAAGTCGCGCGCCGACGGTGTGCCCGAGGAAGAAGTGGTGGAACCGTGATCGCGACCTTCGTGCTGCCCAAGGACCCGAGCCACGAGTCCACCGGCGACCTGACCATGGCCAAACTCGTCATGGACCTCGCGCGGGAATCGTTCCAGACCAAGGTGATCTGCCTTTCCGGCAATCCGGCGTCCACCGCTGACGGCCACCTCCGAGTGCCCAAGCCGAAGCCCCGGATCCCGCGCATCCTGATCGACAGCGTGCGCAGTGGCCGCAGCCTGGTGCACTCCCGTTTTCTGCTCGACGCACTGGTGGAGGCGATCGACGCAAGCGACAGCGACGTCTTCGTCGCCGACCACAGCTACATGGCTGAAGCCGTGCTCGCCTCGAGCCGATTCCAGGTGCTCGGCGACGGTCGGTCCAATCTGGCGGTGAGCACCGTGGTGCCCGAGGCGCTGGTGTGGCGGGCAACCCGCGGACTCATCGGGCGGATGGACGCGCGCCGCATCACCCGCGACGAGGTCCGGGTGGCCCGCCGCGCCTACACCGTGGGCACCTACGACCTGGGCGAGGCCGAGTTCTTCCGGAACCTCGGAATCCGCCACACCCATTGGCTCGATCTCACTCTGCCGCCCAAGGAACGGATCCCGGTCGCGTCCTCGGAGCGCAATCTGGTGTTCGTGGGCGACCGCCGCTGGGCACCCAACCAGGAGGCCTTCGAGGCCCTGGTCCGATGGTGGCCGCGGATCTCCGACGGAATCACCGACGCGAGGCTTTTCGTCGTCGGCGCCGCCGATCCGGCTGCCAAGCCGGCACAACTGCCGACCGGGATGCAGGACCTGGGTTTCGTCGACGACCTCGACGCGCTGCTGTCGACGTGCCGCGCACTGGTCGCCCCGATCAAGACCGGCGGCGGAGTTCGGGTCAAGATACTCGACACGGTCTGCCGCGGCCTGCCCGTGGTGGGGACGACGGCTGCGGTGGGGTCGCTCGGCGACGTGTTCGGAATCGAGAAGATCGACGACGAACAACAGTTCGCGGATCGATGCCGGCACTACCTGCTCGACCGGTCGTCGGCGACCGCCGACGGCGAGGCGCTGTACACCAAGAACGCCTCCCGCTGGCACGAAGGCATCCCGCAGGCCGCGGTGCACGATTGGCTCAAACGGTGACCGGGCCCGCCACGGCGCACCCGCGGGCGCTGTCGATCGCGGTGATGGGCTCCTCCGTGGTGCTCACCGTCCTCTCGACGTTCCTGATGACCAGCGAGGCCCAACTCGCCCAAGCCGCCGGGTTCGCCCTACTGTTGCTGGTGGCCGGCCTGGCGGTGACCGTGCTGAATCCCCGAGTGATCTACGCGTCCATGGCTTTCGCCCTCGGAGCGATTCCTTTCGGCGTCCTCCCCGGAGCGGGACAACCGGTCGTACTCCTACTCGCGGTCGCCGTGTGGGGTGCGGTGCTCACTCATCCGATCGCCCAGACACGCACCAGCCCAATGGAATTCACTGTCTTCGCGCTGGTCGTCGCCTCACTCATCTCGGTCGTCGTCACGGCTGACGGAGCCGCGCACCTGATCGAGTTCGCCAAATGGCTGCTGGCCACGTCCTTGGTGTTCGCCCTGCTGCGACTCGATTACCGGAATCTCCGGTTGTTCGGGGTCGCATTCATCCACGGTGTCGCAGCCGCGGCAGCATTCGCCCTCGGTGTGTTCTTCCTCGACAAGGCAGGCACCACGCTCAACCATCTGGCGATCATCGGGTACGGCCGCACCGGCACGATCGGGACACACCTGCGGTTCTACGTGATGGACAACAGCACCGTCGTCCGGCTGACCGGAACGTACGTGGACCCCAACGCCGCAGGGATCTTTCTGCTGGTGGGATTGGCGCTCGCGGTGGCGATGCTGCGCGGGTGGCACCGGTTGGTGCTCGGCGGGGTGATCCTGAGCGCGTTGATCATCACGCTGAGCCGCTCCGCGATCTTCACCGTGATCGTCGCGTTCGTGCTGCTGCTGCTGTTCCAGAAGATGAGCCTGGACAAGAA
The DNA here is from genome assembly GCF_056160785.1 of Mycobacterium sp. ABE4_509. NCBI lineage: Bacteria > Bacillati > Actinomycetota > Actinomycetes > Mycobacteriales > Mycobacteriaceae > Mycobacterium > Mycobacterium sp. ABE4_509. The sequence continues at coordinate 65,375 of NZ_JBSWXU010000007.1, forward strand.
GGCGGCCGCCCTGGCCGCGTCCGTCGTCGCCGCAGCGGGGCTGATGCTCGTCCCCGCGGTGTACAGCAGAATCTTCGACTCGTTCTCCTCGTCGGACAAGGGCACCACAGACCGCGCCGATGCGCTGGCGAACTACGGCGATGCGATGGCCGGACACTGGTGGTTCGGCCGAGGATGGGGCATTCCCGAATTCACCGACGAGGTCGTCGGATACGAAACCAACTACGTCGCCAACAGCCCGCTGCTCACGATCTACCGGGGCGGGCTCTTCGTCGGCGCGGCATTTCTCGCCGTCCTCATCGTCGGCGCGGTGCTCGCCTACCGGCGCTCGAGGTGTGACCCCTGGGAGAACGGGGTGATCGGCGCTACGTTCGTCGGCTTTGCGCTGGTGGGCCTGCAACTGGACTTCCCCGTCGTCACCCACGCCCCGCTGACGATGGTGTTCAGCGTGTTCATCGTCTTCCTGATCGCGAACCCGATCGACCCCGTCCCTCCTTCACCCGAACGGCTCGACACGACGATCCCGGACCCAGAGGTGGCTGTGCATGGCTGAGTCAGTCGACGGAACCCGACCCGGGCGGGAATCCCACCCGGGTGAAGCCCGAATCCCCCTTCCCACCGACGACGCCCCCAAACGCATCAAACCGGCGCTGCGCCTGGCCGGGCTGGAAGGCCCGCGCGGGGTCGGCTGCCTGTCGGTCGTGATGGTGCACGTCGCCGTTCACTTCACCCCCAACGTTCTGGCCACCACCCGTCTCGACTTCCTCGGTCAGGCGCTCACCTTCTTCTTCGTACTGTCCGGCTTCCTGCTGTACCTGCCCTACGTCAAGCGACTGCACCAGGGGCGTGAGATCCCGGGGACGCGGGAGTACCTGCGCCACAGGGTGTTACGCGTCTTCCCCGGCTACCTCGTCATCTTCCTGATCTGCAATTTCGTCCTGCGCGCGGTCTTCGTGGAAAACCCGGCAAAGTTTTCGTGGGGCAGCGGCGACGAGGGAACCGGCATGATCACCGACCCGCTGAGCTTGTTGGCACAACTGACGTTGACCCAGTCGCTGTTCCCCTCGACTCTGCAGACCGGCATCAACCCGGCCTGGTCGCTGACCACGGAGTTCGGTTTCTATCTCGCGCTGCCGCTGCTGGCGATCGCCCTGTTCGCCTGCCGAAGCAGGATCAACCGCGCTCTGCGGGCCGCGTTGTGGCCCCCTGCCGTGTTGTTGGCGGTGGGCATCGTCACCAACACGATCGTCGGTTGGCTGCAACTCAAGTACTACGCGGACGACCCGCTGCAGGGCTACTGGGGCGACAACTGGGTTGCCGTGCTGTCGAGGAGCTTCCTGTCCCTCAGCGACACCTTCGCCTTCGGCATGGTCGCCGCGGTGATCTACGTCGCCCTGGTCGCCGGCAAGTGGGAGAACGTTTCGACCGCGAGGCTGCAACTGCTCAACGCCAGCGTGATGCTCGCCGGACTGCTGGCGTCCTTCGTGCTGTTCGTGATCTACCCGCACTATCTGGCCACCGCGTTCGCCCTGGCCTCGAGCGCGTTCGTGCTGCTGATCGTGACACCGCTGGCGCGCGGGGAACGTTCGGTCGTCGCCGCCGTCACCGACTGGAGCCCGATCAAGTACGTCGGCAAAGTCTCGTTGTCCGCATACCTGTGGCACTATCCTGTGCTCATCATGGTCGAACGAGCAGGGTTGTCGGTGCCCGACAACGCGCTTGGGATCACCATCGCATTCGTGATCGTCTCGGGTCTGACGGTCGCCGCGGCATCCATCACCTACCGGTGGGTGGAGCTGCCCGCCATGAGGTGGCGGTAGTCGCCGGATGGCCCGGTTCGGACCGAAGCTCGACCGACGGGGGTTCCTGGCGGCGACAGCGGTTGCGGGCGCCCACATCGTCGGCTGCTCGTCGCCGCCCGACCGGGCAGAAGTCGCCGAACAGATTCCCGGCCCACCGCGACGCTCGGTGCCGATCGGATTCGCGCTCGGCTCCACCGTCCTGTGGGCGACCGACGCCGAACTGCGCACCACCATGGACCAGGTGGCCGATGCCGGCGCGACCATGATCCGGTTCGACGTCTCGTGGACGTTCAGCGAGCCCGCCGAGGGTCACCTGGACTGGACCGCCAGCGACCGCGTCGTCGAGGCCGCCAAGAAGCGCGACCTGCAGATCCTCGCCACGGTGACGAACTCCCCGGCGTGGGCGGCGGTGAACCGGCGACGGCAGACCGGCCGCCCCGCCGATCCGGGCCGGTACGCACAATTCGCCGGCGACGTGGCCGGTCACTACGCCGGGGACGTGAGCCGCTACGAGATATGGAACGAACCCAACGGCCGGCTCTTCTTCGAGCCCGATCCGGACCCCGCCGCATACACCGCGATGGTCCGCCAGGCCTATTCGGCGATCAAGTCCGCCGACCCCGGTGCCACCGTCGTGGCGGGAGCACTCGGGGCAACCGATCCGGTGCCCGGCAACATCGAGCCGGTCGACTTCCTCCGGCAGATGTACGCCGCGGGCGTGGCCGGCAGCTTCGACGCCTTGTCATATCACCCATACGACTTCGTCGCCCCCTTCGCGGTGGGTGCCCTGCACGCCAACTCACCGACACAACAGATGGTGACCATGCGCGAGATGATGGTGGCCAACGGAGACGGCGACAAAGAGATCTGGCTGACCGAATACGGCGCGCCCAGCAGCGTGGTGGGACCAGACCGCCAGGCGACCCTGGTCGTCGATTCGGTCCGGCAGTGGCCCGAGGTGAGCCTGAGCGGCCCGCTCTTCGTCTACGCACTGCGGGACGGCGGAACCGATGTCAGCGACCCGCACACCGGGTTCGGCCTGATCGCCACGGACTCGACGCCCAAGCCCGCCTTCAACGACCTCAAGGCGGTGCTGCAGGCGGGCAATCCGGCGCGTGCCGAATTCACCGCATTCATGCAGGTGCCCGACGAGTCGCTCGGGCTCGCGCTGACACCGCTGTTCACCGTGCCCGGCGGGCATGGTCAGCAGTTCGAACACGGAACCCGCTTCAAGACTCCGACCGGATACTTCAACTCACCGCCGCCGGTGGCCGCGGTCGCCCGGCAGTGGAAGATCGCCCCGACCAGCGAGTTCACTAGTGGATACCAGGATTTCGAGGTTCCCGGCGGCGCGCGGATCTTCTCCAGCGAGTCCACCGGCACGCACATCGTCGTGGGCGCGATCCTGGCTGCATGGAATCGGCAGTTGGGTCTGGCGATCTCCGATGAGTATGAACTCGCCGAAGCTGCACCGCCGAGGCGCGTCGTCGACTTCGAGAACGGCAGGATCACCTGGGCCCCGGGCATCGGCGCGCGAGTCGAAATGCGCTGACTCGGCAGATGTCGGGGCCACTACGCGGCTGTCCCGGTCTCCGATCCTTCGTCCGCGGACGGTGCGGTGTCGTCGCTCTCGTCGCTCTTCGTGCCTGCCGAATCCTCCCGGGACTCGTCGTCGCTGTCCGCCTCGTCGCCTTCCGCGGTGTCCACGGTGTCCAGGGCCGCGGGGGTCGACTCGACCTCGGCAGCGTCGTCCTCGTCGACGGCCGCATCGTCGTCAACAGCAACCTCGTCCACAGCGTCGTCGCCATCAACAGCAACGTCGTCAACAGCGGAGTCGTCAACGGCAACATCGTCATCGGCGCCGTCGCCCTCGACAACGGCGTCGTCATCGAGGCCGTCGCCCTCGGCAGCGGTGTCGTCGGTGGTCTCGTCTGTCACCACCGCGGGGGCCTCCACCTCTACGGCGCCCTCGCCGTCGTCGTCAACGGCGGCGTCGGTTTCGGCGGCAGCGGGCTCGGCTGATATCCGCACCTCCTCTTCCGCCGCCGGCGACTCGTCCTCAGCCGCTGCGGCGGGGACGTCGCTCTGCGGTTCGGAGTCCGCGCCGGCCGAGCCGGATTCGTCTGTCGCATCGGCGACCTCGCTCGCGAGTGACACCGGTTCGGTGGACATCGCTTCCACCGACTGGGTCTGCTCAGACGTCGCCGCGGACAGTCGCGTGAAGGGCCTCGTCACCGCATCGACGATGCCGGTGATGATTCGCCCGACGGCGTCGGACACTCCCTGGACGAATGCGGTGACCTGACCGACCACATTGGCCACGAACGCTTGTAGCGCCGCACCGAGGTCGTATCCCGGGGAGGTCGGTGGATCTACCGGGTCGGGCTCTTCCACTTGCTGCTGCTCTTCGATCCACTGCGCGATGGCCTCGACGGCCAACTTCGGGTCACCGTTGGTGTAGAAGATCCCGAAATTGTCCTCCACCGATTCCGACCCCGAGTCGAGGTCGCTGGTCGAGTGGATGAACATCGGCCCCGTATAGGCGAATTCGCTCCATGCGGACAGGAACTCGGCGATGATGGCAGCCTGATCGGCCTCACTGATATCGCCGAACGTCGGAACGCCGAACTCCGTGGCCCAGATCTGCTTGGAGTCCGAATTCTCCTCCATGACCTCCCAGATCGCCTGCAACTGTTCATAGGCCGACCCTGGATAGCCTTCGCCCGCCGAGAACTCGGTGCCGAGCGGGTAGGCGTACGGATGGAACGACAGCACATCGAAATAGTCCTTGGCGCCCGAGGAATACATGCCCTCGACGAACTCCACCGGGTTCAGGGAGACACCCGAGAGCGTTCCGGAGGAACCCAGCACGCCCGCGATGACGATGTTCGACGAATCCGCCTCTTTGATGGCGGTATACGCGGCCTGCAGCATCGCGGTGTAGTCCTCGGGGTCGGTCGATTCGTAGAACATCGCGCCGTTGGGCTCGTTCCAGACCTCGTAGGCGTTGATGCTTCCCTGGTAGCGCTGCGCGACCGCGCCCGCGAAGTCGGCGTAGACCTCGGGATCGGGCACGGAGTTGAAACCGCCGTCACCGGCCCAGCTGGGAGTGTGGCTGACGATCGCCACGATTCCCAGACCGCGCGCGTCGGCGGCCTCGACGATGGCATCGACCGTGGCCCAGTCGTACACCCCCTGTTGCGGCTCGACGTACACCCAGGGGACCTGGATTCTGACGTTGGTGACGCCCATCGCGACCATCGCGTCCAGGTCGGCTTCGATGTCACCCTGGTTGTACGACCAGTACGGCTCGGACATGCCGACCGCGTCCTTGCTCTGGTCGACCTCGGCGGTCAGCACATACGCGTAGTCAGCCGATCGGGCGACCGCAGGCAGGGTCTGACCCGCCGACGAACACCAGAGCGCGGAGACGGTCATCGCGACTGCACAGTTAACGGCTAGTGGCCGCCTGACAGCGCGCACACGCCAGTCCATGGATTACCCCCGGCTTGCGAGATTGGGATTCGAGACGCGACCAGATGTCGTGCGCCAACGGTAGCTCAGTTTTAGGTTGCTGTCAGCACGTTCAGTCAACGTCGAATTGCGTTGCACGAGGCGATGGCCGGGCACATCAACAATCAGAGCCGATGCGATCGCCCCACGCTCGCACGGGGGTGCATCGTTGCCCGAGCCCCGGGCAGAGCGTCACGGGCCCACCCGCATCAGCCCTGGTCCAGCGACCAGAACCCGCTCTCAAATCTACTGAGAACCGGTTGAAGGAATTGTCAGCAACGTCAATGGCTACGCCGGTAGACGGTTCTGAACTGGATAAAGACCGGAATCTCATGACGATCGCAAACACCCGACCAATACAAACCCATTTGCTGAACAGCGAAGACATCGACGGAGTTCGACGTTGCTGAACGAGAGAAGAATTGTTTGCACACAAACGCCCGCGTCGCGTTGGAGAGCGTCTCACCACGCGAAATCAGCCAACCGCTGCGCACCGGCCGACCCGGGCCTGCCGAAGACGCACATAGGCCGTGGCAGCGCAACCAAAGATTGGCTTGGTAGTTCACTGCGGGATCGCGCGCCGACTCCGGCGCATGGACCGGCCCGGGGTTGCCCACCTCGGGCACACATCGTCACGGACGGTGCGGACGCCGCCCCTCCGCAAATGCCGCGGTTGTCCGCGATTCGGCGCGGCTCCACCCAGGCCGCCCGACTGAGGTAGCGCCGTCCCCCGCACTGGCAGCGAAAACGGATGCGCCACAGCGCGCTTCGGATCACCCGCCGAATGACCGTCCCACTTCGGCGGGGGCAAGCAGCGGGCCCCACCTCCCAACCTCCGGTGGCCGAGGTGATTCTGCTCACAAACACCCTTTGCCGCCTGACATGAACTCGGAACTCTAGCGATGATTTGAGGTACACAAGTAGTCGCTTTGGGGGCTCGCCATGACCACCATGCTGGACAGATATCGAATCTCGGAGCGCCGCCGCAGTCGCAAAGCAGCATCAGCAAATTTTCGACTTGATCTTCAGGGTTTGCGTGCTGTCGCAGTTCTGGCAGTTGTGGGCCACAGCCTGTGGGCACAGCCTGCGGGGGGATTTGTCGGGATCGACGTCTTCTTCGTTCTGTCGGGGTTCCTCGTCACAGCTGCCTTGTTGCGGACAGTGACACGCAGCAACCCGATGGCGCTCGGACGCTTCTTCTGGGGCCGGACACTGCGAATCGCCCCGGCAGCCGGTGTCGTGCTGCTGCTGACCTACGGCGTGGCTGCAATGCTGTTTCCACAGGTCCGTGCCGACCAGGTGGGCCTCGACGCCGTGTTCGCGTTCTTCTTCGTCGCCAACTGGCACTTCGCGGCGGTGGGAGCCGACCCGTTCGCCGGTGCCGCCTCGGCGTCGCCGCTGCAGCACTACTGGGCGTTGTCGGTCGGCGAGCAGTTCTTTGTTGCCGTGCCGCTGGTGGTGCTCGCGACGGCCGCTGTGGCGGTTCGGTACGGGTGGTCTCAGGCGCGCCGGATCACCGCCGTCGCCTTCGTTCTCGGTGTCCTCACCGTTGCCTCGCTGAGTTGGGCGCTTTATCTCTCCGCGAGTTCACCCGGGTGGGCCTTCTTCAGCACGATCACGCGGGCCTGGGAACTCGGGGTCGGCGCACTGCTGGCGACCGGTGCCGGCCTGCTCGCCCGCACCCCCGGTGTCGCCAAGCCGCTGCTGTCGTGGGCAGGTGTGGCGGTCATCGGCGCCGGCGTGTTCCTGATTCGCGAGACCACCGCGGGATTTCCCGCCCCCTGGGCGCTGCTGCCCGCCGCCGGCACCGCGATGGTCATCGCCGCCGGCATCGGCGGCGAACCACGGTTCCAGCCACTACTGCGTAACCGGGTCAGCACCTACCTCGGCGACCTCGCCTTCGCAATGTTTCTCGTTCACTGGCCCGTCATCGTCTTCGTCAGCGCGGTGATGGCCGCCGGTACGTCCTACTACTACGCCAGCGTGCTGTGCCTGACCTTCGGTCTGGCCCTGCTGTGCCACCACCTGATCGAACAACCGCTGCGCTACATCAGCCGGGCTCGGATCCGAGACAACCTGGAGGCAATGGATCAGGGTCTGCTGCACATCGAGCGGGCCACCAAGGTCGCGCTGGTGGCCGGGCTGGTGTTGGTGACCCTCGCCGTCGTTGCCTACGCGACGCGTCCGGATGCGCTGCTGGTCGGCGGGTTGGCCGGAATTCCAGGCACCGCAGGCTAGGGAAAAGAAAAAGAAGCAAAGAAGCAGGGACTGCCACGTGGCAGTCCCTGCTCGACGATCGGTTGGTGGTGCCGGCTAGCAGCCGCGGCCCACTGCGGAGGAGATGGTTCCGTACGGGCCGACCGAGATGGACAGCCCGAAGATGCAGGCCTCGAAGCTCAGGTTCGCGGCCCAGCCGAAGAACGGCTGCAGGAAGCCGGGAACGAGCACGATCGGGGCGAACTCGAAGTACGTGGTCTTGTCGGTCGGGCCACCGTCCGGCTTGGCCGGGCCGAAGTAGATCCAAGACTGCTCGGCGAAACCGATCGAGCTCAGCGCCGGCGCGGCCGGTGCCGGGATCGCAATGTCAGCCTGCGCGGCCACGGCCGGTGTCAGAACGGTGGCAGAGGCGATCGCGGCAGTCGCCGCGCCGACCTTGACCTTGGTGCTGACCGCGGAAAGGTTTGCGGAAACGGTAGACATATATCCCACCCCTGTTTCGGTAGCCGCGCTGGATACGACTGACTTGAAAGAGAGCTTTGCATGCTGAGGTTTGCCTGTCAACCGGAACACAGCTTCCTGAGAACCGACTCAGCAATGCTCAGAAACCTCGCAACCAGCAGGTAACGCGCCACCGCTGCCCGATCGGGTAGATGCCGAACCCGGCCCCAGCCGGACCGATGCTGCCATCACAGTTTGCTGGGGCAAGAAAACCCGGCGGTTTTCACAGAAGAAGCCCCGCTTGCCCAGACGGATCCCGGTGGCTCGCGCCTGCGAATCGCGCGATCAGAGGCGCACCGGGGAACTGCAGCCCCGCGTGTCGGGGCGACGCACCCGCAGGATGACCCGCTTGGTCTTCTGGGAAATGTTTTTCCCGGCCCCGGGGCCCTGGGCGCACACTTCCCAGTTCTGATAGTTGATGACCTCGCGGTTGTCTTTCCTGTTCTGGATCCGAAGGTCGAGGTCCACGTCCTCACCGACGACGTTCAACACGGTGTTCACCGCGCGCTCCAGGCTCATCCCGCGCACGTCCGGCATCTCCCACTCGTCAGCCGCCGCGGCCGGCCCGGCCAGACCAAGCGCACCCACGGTCAGCGCAATCGTGGTCACGAGTCCAACCACCGCTCGCCTCAGCATCGTCATACCCCTCACATCGCTATCGTCCCGACTCACAAACCGTAGCCGACCGCTCCGCTAACCGATCCCGCTACGGTAACGATTCGCTCACAATGGCTTTGCAGTGCGCCAGCACACTACCTTCAGGCGCGCTGGAAACTCAGCGTCTCCCCCCGCACCCCACCCATCCAGAGATCCTGGCAGGCCTCGGCCATCTCCGGCAGGCCCTCGATGATCTCCCCGAACACATTGCCGGGCACCCAGCCCTGGTCGCCGTTGATCAGCAGGTTATTGCGCCCGTAGAACAACGCCAGGTCCACGATCGCGCCGGTGGTGCCGGTACCGGTGGAGTTCTCATACCCGTAGGCCGGATTGCCGAGCTGATCGGAACTGAACGAGAACCAGCACAGGTCCCCCGGGATCGGCGTGACCGTGGTGTTCTCCAGCCCCGGGTCGGCCGCGGTGAAGGCCGGCAGCAGCGTGTAGATCTCGTTGCGGGCGTACTTGCCGTGAAAAACCGGAGCCGAGACCGGCCCGCCGGACATCGCGTCCCACACCGCCGCGCAGGTTCGCGGGGCCTGCTCCTCGAGCAGGCGGGCGGTGCAGCGCACGCCCCGCTTGTCCAACGAAACGGTGATCAGTCTGCTCACTTCGCGTCCTCCTGCGTCATCACTGTCGGCGTGCGCCGGTGCCAGTCGGTCACCGTCTGATAGGCCTGCCCCACCCGCAGCACCATCGCGTCGGCGTGCCGGGCGCCGACGATCTGCAGCCCGACCGGCAACCCGGCGGCGGTGAAACCGCACGGCACGCTCAGCGCGGGCTGCTGGGTCATGTTGAAGGGGTAGGTGTAGGGCGTCCAGCTCGTCCAGTCCGGCGACAGCGACCCGTCCGGGACATCCTGGCCGACCGGGAACGCCGGCAGCGGCAGCGTCGGCGTCACCAGCACGTCGTAGCGCTCGTGGAAGCGGCCCATCAGCTGGCCCAACCGCATCCGGACCGCCATCGCATCCAGATAGTCCGAACCCGAACAGGCGGCGCCGGCCACCGCGGTGCGCAGCAGGCCCGCATCGGCCCGTCCGGTCAGCTCGGCCAGCGAGCCGTAGGGCTGCAACACCTTGGCCTCCCCGGAGAACCACAACACGTGGAAGGCCTCCACCGGGTCGGTGAACCCCGGATCGACCTCGTCGACGGTCGCACCGGCCTCGGCCAGCACCGTCACAGCCGCGCGCACCGCTGCCTCGACGTCCGGATCGTTGCGCACGAAACCGAGATTCGGCGAGAAGCCGATCCGCAGCCCGGCCACCCCGCCGTCCAGACCGTCCAGGAACGACCCGGCCGGGCTCGGCATCGCCGCCCAGTCCCGGGCGTCGAACCCGGTGATGACGTCCATCAGCGCGGCGGTGTCTCGGACCGTGCGGGTCATCGGGCCGGAGTGCGCCAGTGTGCCGAACGGGCTCGGCGGATAGTGCGGGACCAGCCCGAACGTCGGCTTGAGCGCCACGGTGCCGGTGAAACCGGCCGGTATCCGCACCGAGCCTCCGCCGTCGGTGCCGACCGACCACGCCCCCATGCCCAGCCCGACCGCCGCGGCACTGCCCCCACTGGAGCCGCCGGATGTGGTCGCCGGGTTCCACGGGTTTCCGGTCGGGCCGTAGGTCAGCGAGTCGGTGACGCCCTTCCAGGCGTACTCCGGGGTGGTCGTCTTGCCCAGGATCACCGCGCCGGTCTCGCGCAGCCGCGCCACGCACGGCGCGTCCTCGTCCCACGGGCCGGCGGGGTCGATCAGCGCGCTGCCGCGCAGCGTCGGCCAGCCCTCGGTCAGGAACACGTCCTTGATCGAGGTCGGCACACCGTCGCCGGGGCCCAGCGGTTGCCCGGCCTGCCAACGGGACTCGGACTCCTCGGCCGCGGCCAGCGCCCCCTCGGGGTCGACGAGCACGAACGCGTTGACCGCGCCGTTGTGCGCTTCGATGGCCTCCAGCGCGGCCCGGGTGGCCTCGACCGGTGAGATCGTCTTGTCCCGGTACCCCGCAACCAGTTCGGCCGCTTCGAACATCACTGCCCTCCCGGGATGTAACCCAGCTTCTTGTCCACCACATTCTGCAGTTCGTCACCGGCCAGCCAGCGCCGGGCGTTGGCGGCGAACTGCGCCGCCAGCTCGTCGCGCCAGCCGACCACGTCGGCGGACATGTGGGCGGTGATCGTCACATTCGGCGCCTCCCACAGCGGGTGGGTGGGCGGCAGCGGTTCGGTGTCGAACACATCCAGTGTGGCGCCGCCGATCCGGCGCCCGGTCAGCGCATCGAGCAGCGCAGCCTCGTCGACCATCGGGCCGCGGGCGATGTTGACCAGGTGTGCGTCGGGTTTCATCGCCGCCAGCACCGCCGCGTCGACCAGCCCCCGGGTGGCCGCGGTCAGCGGTGCCGCCAGGATCAGGTGATCGCACCATGGCGCGACAGCGGAAAGATCTGCGCTGGAGACGATCTCGCCGAAGTCTGGGTCGTCGGCGGCGGGCCGGCGGCCGGCGCCGCGCACCACCAGCCCGGCGG